>JBGOTL010000051.1:0-24234 GCA_041476465.1 Candidatus Acidiferrum sp.
CAAGCGAACGCAATCATCCAGCGTCATCTCCGGCGTCACGGTAACAAACTCGCGGGTCATTATTTCTGAGGTTTTCATCCATGCGGGACATTTGTTCTCCGCGGCGACCTTGTCACAAACGTCGCTCTGCGAAACTACGCCGACCAGCTTGCCATTCGAATCTATGACTCCCACTGAGCGCACCTGCTTTCCTCGCAGGTATTGCGCGGCTTGGTGAACACTCGTTTCATCGGTAATGGAGAATACTTCTGTGCGGGACCCAATGAGATCCGAAACTTTCATAGGAACCTCCCTGGGGAATCTTTAGTGCGATACTAGGCCGAAGAGGTCACCATTGCAACGTGTAAGACTTTCCAAAAGCCCGGTAAAACTTGTGTGCGGGGCCGGGTCTAAGTAAAATGTTTCGTTCTTTGTTTCACACCAGTCTTCTTTCTTGAAGCAGTCATTACGGAGCTATAGCGAATGGCGCAGCACTACGACGTAATCGTCATTGGCGGCGGTCACAACGGCCTGGTCAATGCTGCCTATTTGGCCAAAGCAGGGAAGAAGGTCGTCGTCCTCGAACGCCGCCACGTTCTGGGCGGCGCCGCCGTCACCGAGGAAATCTTTCCCGGTTTTCTTTTTTCTGAATGTTCCTACGTAGTTTCTTTGCTTCGTCCGGAAATCATCCGCGAACTCGACCTCCCGCGTCACGGCCTGGAAATTCTCCCGCTTGACGGCACCTTCTCTCCGATGCCGAACGGCGATCATCTCTGGCGCGTCAACGACCACGCCAAATCGATCAGGAGTATCCGCCGCCACTCCCGCCTCGACGCCGAGGCTTACGATGAATTTTCGAAAATGATGACGCCGATATGCCGCTTCGTGAAGCCGATCCTCTCCATGATTCCGCCGGACCCGACCACGCTCAACCCGAAAGACCTCAAGCCGCTGAATTTCCTGCTGCAGCGCTTCCGCGGGCTATCCTCCGACGAGCGCTACACGCTGGTCCAGCTCATGACCATGAGTTCCGCCGATTTCCTCGACCAGTGGTTTGAAACCGACGTCCTCAAAGCCACCATGTCCGCCTCAGGAATCATCGGCACGTTCCTGGGCATCCGCTCGCCGGGCACCGCCTATGTTCTCCTGCACCATTACATGGGCGAAATCGACGGCGCCTTCCGCTCCTGGGGCTTCAGCCGCGGCGGCACAGGAGCCATCTCCAACGCCATCGCCGCCGCCGCTCGCGAAGCGGGCGTGGAAATCCGCACGAAGGCGCCGGTCGGCAAGATTCTGGTAAAAAATGGCCGCGCCGCCGGCGTGGTCTTGCAAAGCGGCGAAGAAATCTTCGCCAACGTAGTTTCTTCCAGCGTCGATCCACATCTCACCTTCGAAAAATTTCTCGAGCCCAGCGAGCTGCCCAGCGATTTTCTGGAAGGCGTCCGCCGCTACAAATTTCGAGGCTCCTCCGGCAAAGTGAATCTCGCGCTCGACGCGCTGCCCAATTTCAAATGCCTTCCCGGCGAAGGCGCGCATCTTCGCGGCGCCATCTCCATCTCCCCCAGTATGGAATACATGGAGCGCGCTTACGACGACGCCAAGTACGGCCATTTTTCCCGCAAGCCATACATCGATATGGTCATCCCCAGCCTTACCGACCCCAGCGTCGCCCCTGCGGGGAAGCACGTGCTTTCCTGCTTCGTGCAATACGCGCCTTACAAGCTCGCGGAAGGGACGTGGGACGATCAGAAAGAAGCGTTCGGCGACAATGTCATCAACACCATCGCCGAATACGCGCCGAATATTAAAGACATCATCCTTCACCGCCAGGTTCTCACTCCGCTGGATCTCGAGCGCGACTTCGGCCTCACGCAGGGCAACATCTTCCAGGGCGAACTCTCACTCGAACAGCTTTTTTTCCTGCGCCCCGTGGCCGGCTGGGCCTACTACCGCACGCCCGTCGACAATCTTTATATGTGCGGCTCCGCGACACATCCTGGCGGCGGCATCATGGGCGCCAACGGCCGCATCGCGTCGCAGGTTATTCTGAAGAATTGGTCGTCCGCTTCGCGGAGGCACGTGAAGACGTCCGCCGAATCGCTCTCCAAGGCGGCCAACTGACCATGCCCATCGGACAGAAAGTAGTTCTCATCGGTGGCGGGCACAATGCCCTCGTCACCGCTTTCTATCTCGCCAAGGGCGGCTTCAAGCCGCTGGTCCTCGAACGCCGCGAAATGGTTGGCGGTGGGGCCATCACCGAAGAATTTCATCCAGGCTTCAAAGCTTCCACGCTTGCGCACACCATCGGCCCGCTGCGCGCCGATATCGCTCGCGACATTCAAGTGGAAAAATTTGACTGTGAAATCCTGCGGCCGGATCCGCGCGTATTCGCACCCACGCCGGACGGCAAGTCGCTGCTCTTTTACAACGACCACGCCAAGACCGCCGGGGGCATTGCGCGCTTCTCCGCCAAGGACGCCGCGAAATACCCGCAATTTGCCGAAGCGCTGGAAGAAGTCGCCGCCGTTTTCGCGCAACTTACCAGCATCACGCCGCCGGCCATCGATCATCCGACGCCCGGGGATTTCTGGAATTTGCTGAAAACCGGGAAAGGCGTGCGCGGACTCGGCAAGTCCGGCATCTTCGATCTCCTGCGCTGGGGCCCCATGGCCGCCGCGGACTTCGTCGCGGAATTTTTTGAAACCGAATTAATTCGTGCCACAATCGCCGCCCGCGGAATTTTCGGCACCGCGCTCGGTCCGTGGTCCGCGGGTTCCACAGCGGTATTGCTGTTGCGCGCCGCCGCGGATTGCCATCCTGTCGGCTCGGCCGCATTTCCGCGCGGCGGCCTGGGGTCGTTTACGCGCGCGCTCGCGGAAGCCGCCAAGCGCGCCGGAGCGGAAATCCGCACCGGCGCCGAAGTCGCTCACGTCCGCCTGAAAGATGGCGCGGTCACCGGCGTGGTTCTTGCCGATGGCGAAGAAATCGCCTGCGAAGCCGTGGTCTCTGGTGTCGATCCTAAGCGCACATTTTTTAATCTCGTCGATCCCGCGCAGCTCGACCCGACCTTCGCCAATCGCATGAAAAATTTCCGCGCCAAGGGTACCGTCGCCAAAGTCAATCTCGCGCTCGGCGACTTGCCATCTTTCCCTTCACTCGCCGGCACGGTTGGCCCCGATGGCTTCCGCCAGGCGCTCTCCGGCCGCATTCATATCGGCCCCGAAATCGATTATCTCGAACGCGCTTACGATGCTTCCAAGTACGGCGAGTTTTCCTCATCGCCTTATCTCGATGTCACCATCCCCACGCTGCTCGATCCGTCTCTCGCCCCCGCGGGCAAGCACGTCCTTTCCGCCTACGTGCAATTCGCTCCCTTCAAGTTGAAGGAAGGGAATTGGGAAACGCGCCGCGGCGAACTCGGCGAAGCCGTCATCAAAACACTCACCACCTACGCGCCGAATCTTCCCGGCCTGGTCGAAGCCATGCAGGTCATCACGCCACAGGATTTGGAGACCACTTACGGTTTTACCAGCGGCCACATTTTCCACGGGGAACTTGCGCTCGATCAGCTCTTCACCATGCGCCCGGTGCTCGATTGGGCGCGCTACAAAACCCCTGTGCGCGGCCTATTCCTCTGCAGCTCCGGCACGCATCCCGGCAACGGCCTCACCGGCGCATCCGGTGCAAACGCCGCCCGCGAGATCATCCGCGAGCTCCGCTGATTTTTGTTTTTTGTTTGTCATCCTGAAGGCGCGACTCCTGCCGGGTCCGAAGGATCTCAACGTAATCACAGGCGGGAAATCATGACCACCATCGACCGCGCCAAACTCCACACTCTCCAGCAGCGCGAGGAATCCCGCTTCCTCGCCGACCACCCCAAATCCGCTGCTCTCTACGCACGCGCGCAATCCTCGCTCCTCGGCGGCGTCCCCATGAACTGGATGAAAAAATGGGCCGGCGCTTTTCCCATTTTCGTAAAATCCGCCAAGGGTGCGCACTTCACCGATGTTGACGGCCGCGACTACATCGATCTTTGCCTGGGCGATACCGGCGCCATGACCGGCCACTCGCCGGAAGTTGTCGCCGAAGCCGTGGCGCGCCGTGTTAGCGAAGGCATCACGCTCATGCTCCCCACTGAAGACGCCCTTTGGGTTGGCGAAGATCTCCAGCGGCGTTTCGGCCTGACTTACTGGCAATTCACGCTTACCGCCACGGACGCCAACCGCTTCGCCATCCGCATTGCGCGCGAAATCACGCAGCGCTCGAAAATTCTCGTCTTCCACTATTGCTACCACGGCACCGTGGATGAATCCTTTGCCGCGCTTGACGGTGGCGTGGTCGGCCCGCGCCGCGGCAATATCGGCCCGCCGGTGAATCCCGCGGAAACTACGCGAGTCGTCGAATTCAATGATCTCAACGCGCTCGAAGACGCTCTCAAGCATCACGACGTGGCTTGCGTCCTCGCCGAACCCGCCATGACCAACGTCGGCATCATCCTTCCTGAGGACGGTTATTGGAAATCCGCGCGCGAACTGTGTCGTCGCTACGGTTCCCTCTTTATTGCGGATGAAACGCACACCATCTGTGCCGGCCCAGGCGGCTGCACCGCGGAATGGAAACTCGATCCCGACATGCTGGTATTCGGCAAAGCCATCGGCAGCGGAATCCCTGGGGCAACCTATGGCTGCAGCGAAGAAGTCGCCCAGCGCATCAACGCTCGCATCCACTTGGAAGATTGCGACGTCGGCGGCATCGGCGGAACCCTGGCAGGCAATGCGCTCTCGATAGCCGCCATGCGCGCAACACTTGAGCACGTCCTCACACCCGCCGCATTCCAAAAAATGATCCCGCTCGCGCAGCGCTTCAACGATGGTGTGGCAGAAGACATCCGCGCAGCAGGTTTGCCCTGGAACGTCATCCAGCTCGGTGCTCGCGCCGAATACACTTTTGCGCCAAAGCCTCCGCGCAACGGCTCGCAATCCGCCGCTGCCGCGGATTTCGAACTCGAACGCTTCCTCCACCTCTACGCCCTAAACCGCGGCGTCCTGCTCACTCCCTTCCACAACATGGCGCTGATGTGCCCGGCTACCACGGAAGCCGACATTGACGCCCACACCAAAATCTTTGCCGCCGCCACCGACGAACTCACTGCAAACTGTCTTACTATGTAGGGGAATTCAGGCCGGATGCGTACTGCGAAATGTTTGCAGGCACCGCCTGGCAGTCTCCAGTTCCCCGAACCGGCTGCCTTCCTGCTCCAACAAGTAATACTCCACGCCGCCGATACTTTCCGCCGCGGCGAAGATCTTTTTCCAGTCCGCCGCGCCTTCCCCGAATAACACGTCGTATCCCTTTCCAGTTTCCGGGGACCAGTCCTTGCAATGCAGCGAGCGGATGCGCCCTGGATTCGCTCGAATCCATGCCACCGGATCCGACCCAGCCTCCAGGCAGGTGCCCACATCGAGTTGTAGCATGATGGATGCCTTCGTATTCTTCGCCAGAATCTCTATCGGCCGCCAGTCGCCCACCCGTGTGAACTCCGGCTGATGATTGTGATAGCCAACTTTCAGACCAGTTGGTTCTAGTTTTTCGGCGGCGCTGTTCAAAGCTTCGGCAACCGCCTTCCAAGCATCTTTCCCGGAAGGCTCCCCCGCGCTGGCCATCACTATGTACTTGCTTCCCAGAATCAGATTCATGTCGCTGGCGCGGTGAATGTTTTCCGCGCTGAAATATTCGCTATCGTTATGCGTCGAATAGCAGCGGATGCCAAGGTCGTCCAGAAGCTTTCGCATCTGCTTGGTTTCGTTCTCGGTCCATTCGAAATACGGCGCGTAAAACTCCACACCCTGGTATCCCATCCGCGCCACTGCTCGCACCGTGCCCGCGGGATCTTTTTTCAATTCTTCGCGGACCGAATACATTTCAATTCCTATCGGAATGGATGCTGCCGCCTTTCCCGGCAAAGTCCCGTCCCGAAGAGCCCAGGGAAGGGTTGCGGATAGGGCAAGAAAATTCCGCCGTGATAGTGGAATGTTTGGCATGGTTGAATCCTACTCGAGAATCATTCCAGTTTCATCACTTTTGATCTTCAACCCGGCCGTTGCTCCTCGCTAGAAAGCATTCACAGCCTCTAGCCATGCTGACCGACCTGTGGCAAACTATTGGCCATGGGAAACAAGGACAGAGGAAAACGCGAAGTCAAGAAGCAGCCCAAGAAGAAGCCCACCGCCCATGAATTGCAACAAACGGCAGTGCGGATCCTAAGGGAACCACCCAAGGATCGCTAGATTCCGGCGGCAGCGGCGATGTGGCATTCCGCTTCGGGAATGTTCTATCGGCAATCCTGTAAGGTTTCTCCCCTCCAAACTTATTTTAGATGGCGCGAGCAAAGACCCGGGAGCTGCCCGAGGTACTTCGTAGATGATGAAGAGAACAGTGTGTCTCGCTCAGTTGCCAAGCTGGTCAGCTATGAAGACAAGAGCTTGGCTGGTGGCCGAGTGCCTGCCGCGGTCGCTCGGTTTTCATACCCGGCTTGTCGCGCTGTTTCCGGACGCTGTACAATAGGCTGTTTGCATATCCAGGAGGAAGTGCGCCATGGCCACCGCCGAACAGAAACTCCACGTGCCGGAGTTCAGCAATGAACCTTATCTTGATTATTCTCAGCCCGACGTCAGGAAGAAAATGGAAGACGCGCTGAAAGAAGTCAAAGCTGAATTTGGCCGCGAGTATCCCATGTGGATCGGCGGGCAAAAGGTCACCACCGCGGATAAGCGCAACTCCACAAATCCTTCGCGCCCCTCAGAAGTGATCGGAATCGTGCAGCACGCCAACGCCGAAATGGCCCGGCAGGCCGTGGAAGCCGCGCACAAGGCATTTGAATCCTGGAAGAAAGTGCCTTTCCAGGAGCGCGCCAAATGCTTATTTCGCGCCGCGCAAATCGTCCGCGAGCGCAAGCATGAACTAAACGCCTTGGTTTGCTACGAAGTGGGCAAGAGCTGGGCGGAAGCCGATGGCGACATCGCGGAAACCGTGGACTTCTGCGAATTCTACGGCCGCGAGATGCTACGCCTTGGCGAACCGCAGAAGCTTACCCCCATGCGCGGTGAGCGCAACTACCTTACGTATATTCCGCTGGGCGTCGGCGTGGTCATTCCGCCATGGAATTTTCCCAGCGCCATCATGGCTGGCCTGACGGTGGCATCTCTGGTCACCGGCAACACCGTGGTGGTAAAGCCCGCGGCGGATTCACCCATTATTGCGGCAAAATTCGTGGATATTCTCTTTGAAGCAGGGATTCCCAAGGACGCCGTGCAATTCCTCACCGGTCCTGGCAGCGAAATAGGTGATGTCCTCGTGCAGCATCCCAAGACGCGCTACATTGGTTTCACGGGCTCGAAAGAAGTGGGCCTGCGCATCAGTGAATTTGCAGGGAAGCGCGCGCCCGGCCAACTGTGGATCAAGAGAACGGTCCTCGAAATGGGCGGCAAAGACGCCATCGTGGTGGATGAAGAAGCCGACATCGACGCTGCCGTCGAAGGCACGGCGCAAGCCGCTTTTGGTTACCAGGGCCAGAAGTGCTCGGCGTGTTCGCGCGCCATCGTCTCCGAAAAAATCTACGACACGTTTTTGCAGAAGCTGGTGGAACGCACCAAGAAAATCACCGTCGGCCCCAGCGACGATCCCAACAATTACATGGGCCCGGTGATCAGCCAGTCCGCTGTGAAGACCATTCTCGATTACATCGAAGTGGGCAAGAAAGAAGGAAAGCTACTCACCGGCGGCGGCCGCGCCGCAGGCGATGGCCACTTTGTGCAGCCCACTATTATCGCTGATATCGACCCCAAGGCCCGCCTGGCGCAGGAAGAAGTTTTCGGCCCGGTCCTCGCGGTGATCAAGGCCAGGAACTTCGATCACGCGCTGGAAATCGCCAACAACACGGAATTCGGCTTGACTGGCGCGGTATATTCCAAAAACCCGGAGAAGATCAAGAAGGCCGAGGAAGCCTTCCATGTTGGCAACCTCTATCTGAACCGCAAATGTACCGGCGCGCAGGTCGGCGCGCATCCCTTCGGCGGATTCAATATGTCCGGCACGGATTCAAAATCGGGTGGGAAAGATTACTTGCTGCTCTTCCTGCAAGGCAAAGCCGTCGCCGAGAAAGTGAACTAAGTTTTTGGTCAAAGGGAAAAAGCGCAGCTATTCAATCGCATTCTCGCGGTTCGAAGCCCACTTCAATGCGCGAAACACGGGATAGCTGAGCACCAGCATCCCCAACGCGAGCGGCGCGTTTTGCCTGTCCGTCGCGATCGAAGCGAACAGAAACAAAATGGATGCACCCAGCGCGATTCCCGTCGTCCAGGGATAACCCCACGCGCGATACGGGCGACCCATTTGCGGCTCTCGCCTGCGCAGCACGAAAAGCGAAATATACGTGAGGGTGTAATTCGCCACAAAGAAAAACGATAACATCGCGATCACGCGTTCAAATGATCCGAGGACGAAAAACACGCTGACGATAGTGCTCAAGAGAAGCGAAAGAGCGGGCGTGCCACCAGCATTGACGTTCGTTACGCGGCGAAAAAAGAGCCCATCGCAGCTCATGGCATGGAGGGTGCGCGAGGAGAAGAGCAGATTGGAGTTAATGTTGCTCAACATCGAAATGATCATGATCGACCGGATGATGGGATCGCCAAATCTGCCGAAGACGCGATCGGTCATTGTGCCCAAAACAAAATCGTTACCGGCGATTTCATTCATGGGTAGCACGTACAGCGCCACGAGATTTAGGAGCAGATAAATTCCCATCACCATAAAGACACTGCCAAAGATAGCCCGGGGAATGTCGCGTCCTGGCTCACGCACCTCTTCGCCGAAATAGATAACTCCATCCCAGCCATCGACGGTGTAGACGACGGCCTGCAATCCGAGAACGATGGCGACGGCGAGCGGCCACCCGGCGGGCAGGGAGGGCAGCGCCGCGGTTCCCGCAGGAGCGCCCGCGCGTGCGTGCGCGCCTAGAATCAAGCACGCGACGACAAGAATCATCAGTGCAGCAGTCTTCATCGCCGCGGTTACGAGTTGCGCGCTACTGCCCCAGCGCACCCCGCGCCATTGCAGGATGCCAAATCCGATGACGATGGCGGCGGAGATGAGTTTTATGTGCCCGGCCAGTACGGGGAAAAGATGGCCGCTGTACTCGGCGATGACAATGGCGACGGCGGCGGTGCCACATGTCGAAAGCCAGTCGCTCCATCCGACGATGAATCCCGCGTAATCGCCGAGCGCGCGGCGGGAGAAATTGTATTGGCCACCGCTCCGCGGAATCGCCGCACCAAGTTCAGCCATCGAAGAAGCGCCGAAGAGTGCGTAGAGTCCGCCAGCGACCCACACACCGATAAACAGCCAGCCATTCGGAAGGCTCTTTGCAATATCGCCGGGTGTTCGAACGATTCCCGCTGCAATGGCATTCCCGACCGCCGCAGAAATTCCGAACCACACGCCGAGAACTTTCAACAGCCGCCCCGTTGTGCGCGGGAGATTCAAGTGGGAAAGCGGTTTCGTGGTCAAGGGCGCCTGCGCAGTCGTGAAGAATAGGTGTGCACGGGGAAGCCGCCATCATAACGGGCGAGCGTGAAATTGCAAGCTGGAAATCGCGGGCGTGGCGGCTTGAGCAAAACGTATTTCTCTAACGAGGCGTGCCGACAAAATTCCACTTGCCCCAGGCAAATGACTCGTGAACCGGAGAAAAATGCGCCCTCGCAACTTTGCTGATCAACTGTGGATGATTCAGCCACTGCTCGTAGGTGCGCCGTTCGAAGTGAATCATGGTTGCCAGCGCGTCCAATTTGTTTGAAGCGCGGCGCGCGAGAGAATTCCCGGAGACCCGATGCACGACCCGCAAGAAGGGAGTCAACCAGGGCTCGACAAACACCACGCGGCCATTTTTTCGCAGCACACGCTGCATCTCCGCAAACGTTTGGTCGAGGTCATCCGGCAGAGTAGACAGATGGTGCAAGCCGCCCTGAACGATCAGCACATCCCTGCTGTGGTCCGCGAAGGGGAGCCGGCGGCAATCAGCAACGAGGCATTTTGCCAGCCCTTTATATTGCGCGATCAGCCGCGGCGAGAGGTCCACGCCTTCGATGCGCGTAAATCCCAGACTCTGCAAGGCTTGCAGCCCGTTTCCACGTCCACAAAACAGTTCAACAATTTGCGCATCGCGCGGCCACTCCGCAGCGCCTAATTTTAGCAAGCGCTTCACGAATTTTTGAATTTCCTGTTCCGGCGTCTCGAATCGCAAGTAGGCGGCCTCCCACGGATCAGGGAAAGCCGCAGTGTGCAGGTCCGCATGCGGATCAAGCTCTGATGGATTCGCTGGCACTGGCCGTATCATCTCGCGTGGTGATTCACGCCCACGCAGTCTCCCACACTTCGAGCGGCTTTTCGAGTTGCGGCATCTGGAGAGCGGTGAGCGTGATGAAAAGTTTGGTGGAGCGGGTTATCATACAGCCCGTATGAGCAACCTGTTGACTGCCGAGAATGCCCTGGCCGCTCGCGCAGACCGTTCACAACCCATGGAAGTCTCGGTCGTAATTCCATGCCTGAACGAGGCGAACTCGCTGGCATTTTGTGTGGACAAAGCAGTGAATGCTTTCCGCACAGCGAGTATCTCCGGCGAGGTGGTGGTCGCGGACAACGGTTCCACCGACAGCTCGATCGCAATCGCGGAAAGCCACGGGGCGCGCGTCATCCGGGTAACGGAGCGCGGCTATGGGGCGGCCCTCAAGGCGGGAATTGCCGCCGCCCGCGGGCGTTTTATCATCATGGGCGATGCGGACGACAGCTACGATTTCACGGATGTTCCGCGCTTTGTGGAAAAATTGCGTGAAGGCTATGACGTGGTGATGGGCAATCGCTTTCGCGGCGGGATCAAGCCCGGAGCCATGCCCGCGCTTCACAGATTTTTCGGCAATCCCGGTTTGACCGCGCTGTTGAATTTGTTTTTCCGCGCGGGCATTGGTGACAGCTATTGCGGCATGCGCGGATTCACGCGCGCTATCTACGACCGCCTGGACGTCCGCAGCTCGGGGATGGAATTTGCCCTGGAGATGATCATCAAGGCCGCGCAAATAGG
Source organism: Candidatus Acidiferrum sp. (assembly GCA_041476465.1). Lineage (GTDB taxonomy): Bacteria > Acidobacteriota > Terriglobia > Acidiferrales > UBA7541 > Acidiferrum. Next base: position 11,114 of record JBGOTL010000051.1, read on the forward strand.
CGCGCGCATTACCGAAATCCCCATCATCTTGTGGCCGGATAAGCGCGGCCGGGCTCCGCATCTGCGCAGTTTTCGGGATGGCTGGCGGAGCTTGCGGTTCATGCTGCTCTATGCGCCTAACTGGCTTTTCTTGCTTCCTGGCGCATCGCTCGTCGCGCTGGGCTTCGCGCTTGTCTGCTGGCTGCTGCCCGGACCTCGGAGTTTAACTTCTCGCGTGACGCTGGACATTCATACCATGATTTTCGGTGTGATTTTCACTCTGTTAGGCGCGCAGATTCTTTCCATCGGTGCTTTCGCAAAGGTTTTCAGTTATGCGGAGCGGTTTGACCGCGGCGGGGTCTCGCTCAAGCGAGTGCTGAAGCGGGTAACGCTCGAGTCTGGCTTGTTGCTGGGTGGTGCATTATTCCTTGCTGGTTTTTTGGGTTGTGCGTGGATTACCTGGGAATGGGCGTCGAGCGGTTTCGGCGCGCTGCACCAGGTCCGCCAAGTGCTCTTCTGGTCGATGTGGCTGTTTCTTGGCTTGCAGGTTATTTTTTCTTCTTTTTTTCTGAGCATGCTGGGAATCAGCAGAGGGACTTTTGTCGGAGATTACGATTTGAAATAGCCCGCTCGCCTTATGGGAAATACGGCTAAGGCTCAGGCGAGGAGTAGGGAAGCAATGTCGTTGGATCATCATCCGGTTCGACAAGCCAGAACTGGCGGTCTTTGAAATAGCTAAACAGTTTTTCATTTTGCGCGACGTCGAGTTCCCGGGCCCAGAGTACTTTCGCGCCATCCATCTCGGCGCCGTTGAAGACCCACTCATCGTGGATGTTGTGTTCCGGCTCGTAGCGCACGATCACCAGATGCTTCCCCGGGGTGTGCTGCAATTGTTCGGTGAGCGCCGCGCGGTTCTGGTCGCCATCGCAGGGCCAGTGCAGCGTGTCGCATGTTCGATGAACAACATTGTTCGCCGTATTGAAGACCAGCAGCAGCACGGCCGCGCGCGATAGTAGCAGGCCCACTCGTCGTCCGCGTACCCGCATGCTCCGCAGATGGCGCATGGTTTGCACCAGGAGCGCAAAAACGACACACGTCAGCGGCGCGGCATAATGCGGATTTGACCAGATCACCGCAAACGCACCGGCCAAGCCCAAGAGAAACGTGATGATCAGAAAGCGCATGTTGCGGTCCCGGAAAACAAACAGGAATCCGGGAAGCAGCAGGAGTACGCCGGGCCAGAAATATCCAAACGCGAAGCGCGTCAATTTGAGCTGTGAGACAGCCTCCGCGTCCGCCCAAGTGGTGTGATAACTCTCGCGTTCCCAGCCATTATAGAAATCCTCGAACTGGGCATTGCGGTAGTGGAGCATTGGCTTCGCATGTTCCCAGAGGAACAGCGGTGCGGTGTGATACGTCCGCGTATTTAAAACGTGGGGAAGCAGCAGGGCGTTTCCGGTCAGCTGCCAGTTGTAATAGCCGATAAATGCCGCGGTCAAAATCAGCACCGCGCTCAGCGGGAACAGCACCCTTCGGATGCGCGCCGGCGGCGCGTCCATGGTTTTATTTTTTCCGGTGATCCAGCAGAGAAAATACACCGTCACAGGAAGAGAAAAAATAATTCCCTCATACGGGCGGCTATTCGCCAGCAGCGCGATCCCCAACCCCATCCACAAGGCATCGCGCGCACGAGCACGGCGCAAAATCCGCGCGAACGCACCTAGCAGCAGGGCGCCACCAGTGGCCGCAATCGCGCCGCCCCAATAGCTGTTCATCCAATAGCTGGTGATCCCGAATTTAAGAGCAACCAGAACGCCGCCGAGAAATGCCCATCGCGCAGGGAGCCACGCCTGCAGCATCCACAGAATCGCCGCGCACATTGCCGCGGCGCTCAGCAGCACACCGATCCAGGGATGCCCCAGCAGTTGCCCCAGCGCCAGCACAAATCCCTGGGCCGGAGGATACATCGAGGAGTACGTCGGGAACCAATTTACATGGAATGTTTCAAAGCTCATCCACATGGGGTGTGGCGGATTCGCCAGGCGGCCGTGCGCAAAGGTATCCGCCATCAGCAGGTAGCTGAATTCATCGTGGATGCCCGGGACGGGAACCGGAAGCAGCGGCAGCGCGCAAATCCGCAGTAGCAGGACACTCAAAAACACGCTGCAAACGGCCAGGGTTTTTCGTTCCGCAAATTGCGAACCAGTGCGCTCTACTCTCCGGAAGGCGTTCTCCAGGAAACGCGGAAAGAGGAAAGTCAGCAATCCGAGAAGAAGGATCGCGCCAGCACATTCCTTGAGGGCGAAGATGAGCTGCGGGATGGGAGTCTGGTCAGGGTAATTCATCAAAAAGGATGTTCAGGCGCAAACGAGGATCCGGCGCGCACACACGCCGAAGTATATCCGCTTTTCGCTTGAAATTGTTTCCGAGTAGCTGGTTACCGTTCGATTTCTATCTTAACGGTTTCATCCGCCAGGGTCCTTTTCGCCTTCCTGCGCGAATTCTCCGCAAAATCCGCCAGCTCCAACTGCAGGTTTCCGGCATTGGTCGAATAGGTGAGTCCAGTCTCCATATCAATCACCCCAGCGCGAATCAGTTTTTCAATCTCCGCGTCGAAGTGCTGCATGCCGTCGTTGGAGCCGTCGCGCATGGCGTCGAGCAGCGACTTTCCTTCGCTTTCACCCTTTTCAATGTATTCACGGGTTCGCATGTTGGATTTCAGGATTTCCAAGACCGCGATACGGCCTTTGCCATCGAGCTTGGGAAGAAGCCGCTGCGAAAGAATGTAGCGAAACGCTTTTGAAAATCGCGTGCGGATGGTCTGTTGTTCTTCCATTGGAAACACGCCGATGATGCGCTCAACGGTTTTTGCCGAGTCAATGGTGTGCAGTGTTGAGAGGACCAGATGCCCCGTTTCCGAGGCTTCCAGGGCGATCTCAATCGTCTCGCGGTCCCGCATTTCGCCGACGAGAATTACCTTCGGCGCTTGACGCAGCGCGGCGCGCAGTGCCAGAGCGAAAGTCGGAGTGTCGCTGTGCAGCTCACGTTGATGAATGGTGGCTTTCTTGTGCCGGTGCAGAAACTCGATGGGGTCTTCGATTGTTAATATATGAATCGCTTTTTCCTCGTTCATCTTGTCGATGACCGCCGCAAGCGTTGAAGATTTGCCGGATCCTGTCGGGCCAGTCACCAGCACGATGCCATTGCGAAGCCCGCAAATCGCTTCCACGGTCTTGGGGAGTTTTAATTCTTCGAAGCTTGGAATGCTGTTCGGAATCACGCGCATGACGATCGCGCAGGTTCCACGCTGCCGGAAGATATTCACGCGAAATCGGCCGATCCCCGATAGTCCATAGGAAAGGTCCGCGGAACCCTCGGTCTCCAATTTTTTTGCGGGGTGCTCGTTTTTTCCCATCAAATCCTGCGCGATCTGGCTGGTATCCTGCGGGCTCAGGCATTCGAGTCCCTTGAATTTTAGCTGCACCAGCTGGCCGTTCGATTCAATCTGCGGCGCGCGGCCCGGCGAAAAAATCAGGTCGCTCACCTGGCCCTGGGTCTTGAGCATGGTGGTGATGAGTTGCTGGGTATTGATGACGCGCTGCGGTGCCGGTATTTGCGGCGGTGTCCCCATGGGTTCGCTTACTCTTTCCTCGATCGAACGCGGCAAAACACGGCGTCCGAAATGAATTTAAATTGTTTCAGTGTCTACACTCCATTCTAGGCAATTTTGGGGAAATTCTAAGTGGCCACAGGTACAGGTATGTCAGGAGGGTTACTGTCCTGCGGGAAACCGGATTTGCGGGGGATGCGGCCGCATGACTCCAAGAATTGCGGGGACGATTTCTACCCTGGAAATTCCAGCACAACTTCCGTTTCATTCGATGCCGGACCGATCGACAAGGAAGCACAGTCATCCACGATCCAGTCGGCGCCCGCGGCCAGCAATTCAGCGTCGTTGGTTGTTGTGCGCAGGGCTATTACTCGCGCGCCCGCGGCTTTACCAGAGCGAATTCCCGCCGGGGCGTCTTCCACCACGATGCAGTCCTGCGCCGCGAGGCCCAGCCGCTGCGCGCCTTTTAGGTACGGCTCCGGGTCGGGCTTGCCACAAGCGATGTCGCTCGCGGTCACCATGTGGCGCAGTGCAGGGAGCCTGGCCGCTTCCACACGCACTTCCGCCAGCGCGCGTGTCGCGGAGGTCACCATCGCTATGCGGTTTGCTGGAAGATTGGTCAGCAGGTGTTTCGCGCCGGGCAGGGCGATGACGCCGGCGACATCCGCGATTTCGCCGCGTTCGACTTCGCGGTCTTCCGCGGAATGCACGTCGCCGGATGCATGCGGAAGAAGTTCCTGAATGGTCGCCAGGCTGGGCCGCCCGTGCGACATCTTCACAATCGCTTCCGCATTAAAGCCGTGCTTCAGCGCCCATGTGCTCCAGACGCGCGCCACCGCCGGCGTGGAATCCACCAGCACACCGTCCATATCAAAGAGCACGCCACGGCAGGAGATTCGCATCCTACCCAATGATAGTAGAGTTTTTCCAAGCCGCGCTTACTCCTGCGCATCTTTTTTCCACGATTTCGGATACGATTTGAATGGCGAAACGCTATCATTTTTGTTTACCCGGGAAAGGCTGTGATGAAATCGAAACTGCAGGTGATGAAGTTCGGCGGTACCTCGGTGGGGGATGCCTCGTGCATTGCACGCTCGGCGCAGATTGTGGCGGAAGCGGCAAGGCGTAACGGCGTCGTTGCGGTCGTTTCGGCCATGAGCGGAGTTACCAACCGCCTGGTCGAAGCGGCGAACCGCGCGGCCGGCGGGGATTCCTCGGCGGGGGCCGAACTAATCAAGGCACTGCAGGAGCAGCACCACGCCGCGCTGGACACGCTGGTGCGCGAGGAAAAGGACCACAACGCGATTGCGCAGCGGACCAAGGAGATTCTTGGCGAGGGCCAGCGGCTTTTCGACGGCACGGCATTGCTGCGCGAACTTACGCCGCGCGCCCTCGATGCCATTTCGAGCCTTGGAGAACGGCTCTGCGCGCCAGTTTTTGCGGGCGCGGTGACACAACTCGGGGTGCGCTGTACGCCGATGGATGCCATGGAAGTGGTGGTCACGGATTCTTACCATGGGGGCGCGGAGCCGCTCATGGAATTGACGCGAGAACGGTGCGAAGCGCGGCTGAGGCCGCTGCTGAAGGATGGCATTGTTCCGGTGGTGACCGGATTTATTGGAGCGACCGCGCAAGGCGCTCTGACCACGCTGGGGCGAGGCGGGTCCGATTACTCGGCGACGATCCTTGGCGCGGCGCTGGCGGCGGCTGAAGTGATCATCTGGACGGATGTGGACGGCGTATTAACCGCGGACCCGCGGCTGGTGCCGCAAGCCAGCATCATCCCGGAAATTTCATATCGTGAAGCCGCTGAACTGGCTTACTTCGGAGCGAAGGTGCTGCATCCGAAGACCCTGCGCGCGGTGGTGTCCGCGGGCATACCCGTGTGGATCCGCAACAGCTTTGCTCCCGAGCGGCAGGGCACGAAAATCTCGCAACAAGGCCGCAGCATCGGTGGAGGCGTGAAGGCGCTGACCGCCATGCGTGACCTGGCGCTGATCAGCGTGGGAGGTCCCGGCATCATCGGTGTGCCCGATGTGGTCGGACGGACTTTTTCGACGACCGCGGAACTCCGTGCCAACGTGCTGTTGATTTCTCAATCGTCCTCGCAGAACGATATTTGTTTCATTGTATCTGCAGCGGAGGCCCAGGCTACGGTGGAGGCGCTGCGCCGGGAGTTTAAGCAGGACCTGGCGCATCAGGTGGTGGAACACATCACCATGAAACCGGATATCGCGATCGTCGCGGTGGTGGGCGAGAACATGCGCGGCACACCGGGAGTCGCCGGGCGCACGTTCAATGCTCTCGGCCGGGAAAATGTGAACATCATCGCCATCGCGCAGGGCTCTTCGGAGACCAACATTTCGTTTGTGGTGGAAGATAAAGCGATGAAACAAGCACTGCTGGCGCTGCATCGGGAGTTCGGGTTGGATGGGCTGGGGAAGTGAACTGTTGGTGGAATGAGGAATCCCGCCGAAGCCGAAACCCAGAGCCTATCGTGCAAGCAGGATTTATGTTGACTTAGTCCACAGACTTAGTCTAGTATGGCTGCATGAAAGAAGTGAACACCCATGAGGCGAAAACGCAGCTTTCGCGGCTGCTGCGGCGTGTGGCCGCCGGCGAGGAAATAACCATTGCCAACCGCGGTGTCCCGGTTGCCCGCCTGGTCCCCCTGCCCTCGCAAAAGCCCGTGCGAAAACTCGGAGCCTACGGCGATACGATCAAGATTGCGGATGATTTCGACGCACCGTTGCCGGACGAGATTTTGGATGCATTTGAGGGCCGGCCACACCGCAAAAGAAAAAAGTCATGAAATACCTGGTGGATACCAGCGTACTCATCCACAGCCTTATCTCACAACCCAAACTAAACCATCGGGCACTTAACTTGCTAGCTGCCAATTCATCCGAACTGTACCTCTCCGCCGTCAGTTCGTGGGAAATCACGAGCAAAGCTGGCACTGGGAAGCTGGTTCTGCCGGAACGGCCGGCGGAATTTGTGACCCGCGCAGTGCGAATCATGTCCCTGCAATCCCTGGATATTACTCATCTACACGCATTAGCGGTGGATGCCTTGCCGAATCATCATCGTGACCCATTTGACCGGCTGCTCATCGCCCAGGCACTCTCGGAACAAATGACGCTGCTCACCGCAGATCGCGTCTTTCAAAAATACAAAGTGGAAATGATTTTTTGTGGAAAGTGAAGTTGGGATGAGAGGTGGGTTTTGAACCTGCGACTTTCGCCTAACTTGAGTGGCCTCTATTAGATAACTCGATTCTCGTCACTGCTTCCTCTTCCTGCCCTATCCGCTGCCTCCACTTTCTTCGTTCCCGCTTAATTCCTGACCAAACCTTTTGTCGCCCCGCGAAGTCTAACGCTGGGAAGGAATTACGTTTGAAGTCTGGCGAACTCCTTGCCGTCCATTTTGCACAACTGAAGCTGGTCTCTCGGGAAGGGTCAAGGCAGTGATCAACAGTCGCAATCTCGTGGCTCTCGGCGCGCTTCTCGTGTGGTTTTTCGTCCCCCTTTCGCCGGCTCGCGCCCAGCAGCAGGCCGCACCTCCACGAGCGGCCGCCCCGTCAAGCTTAAGCGCGCTGCACATTCCCCGTTTGGAACAAGGGCCCAAGTTCGATGATTTCGTCTCCATGTCCCCTTCTTCTCCGGTCATCTCCTCCATGCTCAAGATTGACAAGTTCGTTCAACGAGATCCCAGCGACGGCGCCCCAGCTTCGCAAAAAACGATCATGTATCTCGGCTACACCGACAAAAATCTCTATGTTGTTTGCCTTTGTTTAGATTCCGAACCTGGAAAAATTCGCGCGCGCCGCAGCCGCCGCGAGCAGATCGACAGTGATGATCTGTTCGGCTTTGTTCTCGACCCTTTTCACGACAAACAGCACGGCATCTTTTTTTATGTGAATGCCCTTGGTATTCAACAGGACGGTATTTGGGATGAAACACACGGACCCGACGATTCCTTCGACATGCTCTGGAATTCCGAGGGCAGGCTCACGCCTCAGGGCTACGTCGTCTGGTTCGAAATCCCGTTCAAGTCGCTGCGTTTCTCCCCGCGCGCCGAGCAAACCTGGGGGATCTTCTTCGAGCGCGACATCCGCCGCAACAATGAGGACACCTTCTATCCGCACATCACCAGAAACGCACAAGGATTCCTCGGCCAGGAAACCGATCTCACGGGCCTCGCCAATATTTCGCCAGGCCGCAACTTCCAGTTCATACCCTACGGTTCATTGCGCGGTTTTCGTGATCTCGACGATCGCGACCCCGCGCATCCTTTTTTTACCGGCAAGCGCGTCGAGGGGCGCATCGGGCTCGATTCCAAAATAGTTATTAAGGACGCGCTCGTTCTCGACGCCACCATCAATCCGGACTTCGCTCAGGTCGAGTCCGATGACCCCCAGATCACCGCTAACCAGCGGTTTGAAGTGTTTTTCCCCGAGAAACGCCCTTTCTTCCTGGAGAATTCCAGTTTCTTCAATACTCCCGTGAACTTGCTCTTCACCCGCCGCATCGCCGATCCCGAGTACGGCGTGCGTCTCACCGGAAAACTCGGCCACTGGGCCATCGGCGCGCTCTTCGCCGATGACCAGTCTCCCGGCAGAGCCGTGCCGCCCACGGACCCGCTTTCCGGCGCCAAAGCCTATTTCAGCGTTCTTCGCGTCAGCCACGATCTCGGCAAGGAATCCTCCATCGGCTTCATGTACACCGATCGCGAGATGAATACCGTGCCCCTCACCCTTTGCACCGCCAATCCCTGCATCGTCCGCAACAATCGCGTCGGCGGCATTGATGCCAAATTCAAGCTCTCTTCCAAATGGCTGGCCACCGCCCAGGCCCTCGCCAGCTACACTCGCTACAACAATGGCACGCACAACGGGGGCCCCTCCTACGAATATCATCTGGAACGCAGCTCCAGTAAACTCGAATACAATGCCAGCTACCGCGACGCCTCGGAGGGCTTTCAGACCGAAACCGGGTTCTTCCGTCGCCCCGATATCCGGCGCTTCAGTCAATTCGCGTCGTATCGTTTCCGGCGCGAAGGCAAGCGCTTGCAATGGCATGGTCCCGGCCTTTTCACCATCAACAATTGGGATCACCACGGCACTCGCCTCGAATGGTTCGCCAACTCCAACTACCGCTTTATGTTTCAGCACCAAACCGACTTCGGCGTTTACACCAATCTCGGGCACGAACGCCTGCGTCCCAAGGATTTCAGCGTTCTTCTCTCCGACCGCGATTACGCCCACGTCCACGGAGGCTTCTTTTTCGATTTTGGTTATTTCAAACCCTTGTTCTTCTTCGGCGACGTAAATTGGGGCACGGAAACGAACTACACTCCTGCCGTTGGACCCCCGGTTCTCGCTCGTTCGAATTTTGCTCACCTTGGCGCCACCCTCCGTCCATTCTCCGGGCTCACCATCGAGAACTCCTACCTCTTCCAGCGCCTCCGCGACAATCTTTCCGGCGCTTCCATCTTCAACAACCACATCATCCGCTCCAAATGGAACTATCAATTCAACCGCGAACTCTCTCTCCGCCTCATCGGCCAGTACTCCACCGTCCTCGCCAACTCATCGGCCACTTCGTTACTCACCACAAAAAATATCAACGCTGACGTCCTCCTCACCTACCTCGTCCACCCCGGCACCGCACTCTACCTCGGCTACAATTCCAATCTCCAGAATCTCAATCCGGCGCTCGCCGTCGATCCCAACAACAATATCCTCACCACCCGCTCCGGCTATATCAACGACGGCCGGCAGTTCTTCATCAAAGTCTCCTACCTCTTCCACTACTAGAACCCCTCTCGCGCCAAAGCACAATTTTCAGCCATCACCGCGCACAGCAACCCAGCACGCATCGGCATGGCAGCTTTCAAGTTGTCTTTGCAATATTCAAATCAGGAAGGATTGGGGTGGGAGACGGGATTTGAACCCGCGACTTTCGGTGCCACAGACCGACGCTCTACCAGCTGAGCTACTCCCACCGCAGGGATTCAGTTTAACATGAGGGAATTGCCGCGCGAAAGCCATAGCCGGGCCACCACCCCGTTGCAAGCTGGATACGCCGCGTTGCGCGCATCCCGGAGCTTGCTAGACTAGCCACATAGGAAATCGCGTCCCCGCGCATGAGCCCTCATCAAACCGACCTCCATCATTTCTACCGGCAAATTGTCTACGCCCGTCCCATCATTATTTTTCTATCGCTGCTTGCGGTGCTGGAGCAGCCGGCGTCTCCCATCGTCCGGCGCTGCGTCTCTTTTCTGGTCGCCTATCTGTTTCTTGCTCTCCTGGTCATTCAATTGGAACGCGTTTTCCGCAATCGGAATTGGCATCTACCGCTGGTCTGCGATCTTCTGGCGCTGGGCTTTTTCATGTTCATCAGTCCCACTTCCGTTCCGGTATGGTTTCCGTATCTTTTTTTCTGCTGGATCGCGGGGTTGCGCTGGGGACATCGCGTTGCGTTGCCCCTCGCTGGTGCACTAGCGCTGGCCCTTGTTTTACTGACCGCTGAGCGGGGAGAACTCCACTGGATGCGCGTGGTTTCCTGGCTCGGCCTGACCGCAGGCGTTTTTGCCGGTGGCGCAGGCCTGGTTTTTCTCGGCGATCGCAGCCGGCGCTTCGCCGCGCAAAGCGAATTTTTCTCGCGCATTACGGGCACCATGCAGGTTGATCAGGGCCTTTCCGAATCGCTGCGGCTGCTCTTGGATGAGCTCGCCAACGCTTTCCAAAGCGAAGAAGCCCTGCTGGCCTACCGCGACGCTGACCTGGAGCGCATCTTCCTGTGGCGCCTGAAGGCCGGCGAAAGCGAGCGCCTGGTTCCCGAAAATTTGCCGATGTCGCGCGCCGACGGCTTTCTCCTAGACGACATGGACGCCACGGTCTGCTGGAATAACCTGGAGGGCCGCGGCTCCGGCTTCGGCTGGGATCGCCGCGACGCCCGCATTCTGAAAACCCTTCCGCGCATCCCCGGTCCCACCCAGCAGGAGCTGAAAATCCGCTCGTTGATGAGCGTGGCGTTTGACCAGGGAGGCCTGCCGGTGGGGCGCTTCATCCTTATCAACGGTCAAAGACCTTTCCAGAAATACGACCTGGCCTCGCTGGAGCGCATTGCCAGTCACGCAAGTCCCACACTGGAAAACGTGTTCCTGCTGCGCCACCTGCGCGCCCGCGCCATTGAAGGCGAGCGCAGCCGCATCTCCCGAGACCTGCATGACGGCATCCTGCAGACCCTCCTAAGCATTGAAATTCAACTGGATGTTCTTCGGCGCAAGGCGGGGGCTACCTCTGAACAGTCCGCCTCCAGCTTGGCCAACCTCCAACAAACGGTGAAGAATGAGTCCGCCGAGCTGCGCCACTTGGTCACCGACCTGCGCCCCCTGCGCGTGCAGAGCGCCGATTTGGTGGACCTGATGCGGGGGTTTGCCGAGCGTTTTCGCAATGAGTCCGCCTTGGCTCTGGATCTGCTGATTGATTCGGCGGAGTTGCACGCCCCCGACCGCGTCTGCCGCGAGCTTTTCCAGATTTACCGTGAAGCACTGAACAATATAAAAAAGCATGCGAAGGCTTCCCATGTCGTGGTAAAACTGACGCAGGACGATAGCCGCATCGTGCTCGTGGTGGACGATAACGGCGAAGGTTTCAGCTTTGCCGGGCGTTTTACCGGGGATGAGCTCGATCGCCTGCGGCTGGGTCCAATTTCCATCAAGGAGCGCACGCGTACCGTCGGGGGGGTGTTGACTGTGGAGTCCAACCCCGGGCATGGAGCGCGTTTATCGATCGAAGTTCCGCTGGGTTGACGGGTTTCAGGGCGGGTTTCAGGGTTTGTACTTACAAACCCTGAGGTGAAAAAGTTGCCTTACAAACCCTGACAGAAAAATGGCCAAGACAAAACAGCAGATACGCGTATTAATAGCAGACGACCACGCGATTTTTCGCGATGGCCTGCGCAAACTTCTCGATGGCGACGAAGAAATCACCATCGTGGGCGAAGCTCAAAACGGGGCGGAGTGCATCAAGCTGCTCGCCAAGCTGAAGCCGGATATTCTTCTTCTCGATCTGCGTATGCCGGATAAGGATGGGCTGGCGGTCCTCGAGGAAGTCAATTTCGATACCATACCCACTCGCGTGGTGGTGCTTACCGCCGCGGAAGATGATCGCGATGTGGTCCGCGCCATGCGCCTGGGGGCGCGCGGCGTGGTGCTGAAGCAGTCCGCCACGGATTTATTGGTCAAGAGCATTCAGCGCGTGCACGCCGGAGAAATTTGGCTCGACAATCGCATGACCGCGGAGGTGATGAAAGCCTTCTCCAAGTCCAGCGAATCTGGCCCGCGGCGCGAAAAGCCGCTGCTCAGCGACCGCGAAAAAGAGATCGTACAATTGGTCGCCCAGGGATTCCGCAACAAAGAGATTGGCGAAAAACTTTTCATCTCCGAACAAACCGTGAAAAATCATCTCCACAATATTTTTGACAAACTGGGCGTCTCCGATCGCCTCGAATTGGCGTTGTACGCCATTCACCACCGCCTGATTGATCATTCCTAAAGTTTTTTCCTTGCTTCGGGCTCAGGGGCTCGCCGGAGCGGAAACCCCGGGCATCAGCAATCTCAGCCGTATTCATCACGAGACACTCCAGGCCGGTGGCACTTCCGCAACGACGAAGATTCGTGCATGGTGTTCTCGATGCCCTTTATCCGCGCATGACGATGAAATGATTGCCGCGCCCGAGCCTTCCAATCTGCAAGCGCCACGGGATACTTCTTCCCGCAGCCGGCCTCTGCCCGCTCCTGCAACCCGCGAATTCGCGAATCTGGATTTTTTACGCGCGTTCGCGGTGTTGCTCGTCTTATTGGGGCATCTCTCCCATTTCCACGGCTTGCTGCGGCTCGGGCCCTTCAACCTGTTGCTCATGGGCGCTCTGGGCGTGCAATTTTTCTTCGTTCACACTTGCCTCGTCTTGATGCTCTCCCTGGAGCGGCAGTGGCACGACCAGGGTGGCAAGAAACTTTTCGTGGCATTCATGATCCGTCGTTCTTTCCGAATCTATCCGCTGAGCATCACGGCCGTAGCGCTGATCGCTTTATTCCACCTCCCGCAAGGCGTCGTCCAGCCCGGGCATTTTCTGGGAGTCCCGTTCGATGCCGGCGATCTGCTTTCCAGCCTTCTGCTCACCACCAACCTCACGCACCGCGCCCCGATCCTGGGCCCCATCTGGAGCTTGCCCTACGAAATGCAGATGTACCTGTTCCTGCCCGGGCTGTATTTGCTCATCCGCGCGGGCCGTTCCTTGTGGCGCATCGCGATGCTCTGGGCGCTCGCCATCGGCTTGGGGATATTCCTGCTGCGTTTCCCATCCATCCCCAATCCAAATTTGCTCCTCTTCATTCCCAGCTTTCTTCCCGGCATTCTCGCTTATCAACTCCAGAAAAAGACCCGCCCGCGTCTGCCGGCTTTTTTATGGCCTCCGGTAATTTTGGCGCTCACAGCATTTTTTCTTGGTGGATCGACGAATGA
>JBGOTL010000052.1:0-24170 GCA_041476465.1 Candidatus Acidiferrum sp.
ACCGTATTTCTACGACTACCTGACGGCGGCAGAAGTGCTTGAATACTTCGCGCGATTCCACAATTTGACAGCAATTGACCGGCGAGAACGCGTGGAGAAAATGCTGAAGAAGGTCGGGCTGGAAACGGCGAAAAAGATTCAACTGCGGAAATATTCGAAAGGCATGCTGCAGCGCGTTGGGTTGGCGCAGGCGATTCTGCACGATCCGCAGGTCGTGGTGCTGGACGAGCCCATGAGCGGGCTGGACCCCCTGGGACGGCGCGAAGTGCGGGACATTATTCTGGAATTGAAGAAGGAAGGACGCACGGTGCTTTTCTCCACGCATATCCTGCCGGACGCGGAAATGCTTTGCGACCGAGTCGGAGTGCTCGTGGGGGGAAAGCTGCGCGGCGTTGGCGCGCCGGAAGAACTCGTGGATATCAAGACCCAGCAGATGGAGATTCTGTTTGAGTTGGGAATGGAAGGAAAACTGCCGGCGGTGTTGACGCGCGCGACGCGCACCGGAGAACGCTATAGCGTGCAGGTGAAGGAAGAGGAGTTGTATGGAGCGATCGAAGAGTTGAAGGCGGCAGGGGCGCGAATCCTGTCCGTTGCGCAAATCAAGCCAACACTGGAAGATTTTTTCATGAATTTGGTGGAAGCGGACCGGGCGCAGGCATCCGCCGTTGAGGTACACGGGAAATGAGAAACGTCCTGACGGTGGCGGCGAATACGTTTCGAGAAGCGGTGCGGGACCGCGTGCTCTACAACCTGGTGTTTTTTGCGCTGCTGATGATGGTGGCGGCGATTTTTGTGGGGCAGATCTCGATCGGGATCGAGCAAAGCATTATTGTGAGCCTGGGCCTGACGGCAATCTCTGTGATCGGATTGTTTATCTCCGTGTTTATCGGAGTGGGGCTGGTATCGAAGGAGATGGATAAACGGACGCTTTATGCGCTGCTGGCGAAGCCCGTGGAGCGCTGGCAATTCCTGCTGGGCAAATATCTCGGGCTGGTTATGACGCTGACCGTGAACACCGCGGCAATGGGCGCGGGATTGTTCCTGGTGCAGTGGGCGGTGAAGCCGGCATTGGAAAAGAGCGACGCTTATGTGCTGGTGGCAGTCTATCTGATTTTGTTAAAACTGGCGCTGATTGTGGCGATTGCACTGCTGTTTTCGTGCTTCACGACGCCGTTTATGTCGATCCTGTGCACCGCGGGCATGTACGTGGCAGGAGTATTCGCGGGAGATTTGCGAATGATTCAGGGAGTGGGATTGACCCCGGCCGCGACGGCGCTGATGCGCGGCATCTCGTACGTGCTGCCGAATTTTGAAAATTTCAATGTGATGGGGGCGGTGGCGCACGGGCGCGAGGTTCCGGGGTTGCTGGTGCTGTACGCCACGCTGTACGCGGTGATGTACGCGGCAATCGTACTGGCAGCGGCGGCGATGGTATTCTCGCGGCGGAACTTGAAATGAATCAGAGAGCATTGGGCGGATGGGTGCTGAGCGCCGTGGTGATCTTGGGTTTGGCCGGGGTGTGGAGAATTCAGCGGAAGATCGACGCACAGCACCAGGCGAGCTACCGGGAGCTCGATGACCTGACACTGCGTTCGGGAAACGTAGTGAAACGGCTGAGCCTGGAATATGCGCCGCTGATGGGCGCGATCTATTGGACGCGTGTGGTGCAGTACTTCGGCGAGAAGCATCGGTTACACGATCGCAATCTGGAACTCTTGTGGCCGCTGCTGGACGTTACCACCACGCTGGATCCGCATTTGCTTGTAGCTTACCGGTTCGGAGCAATGTTTTTGAGCGACGCGCCACCGCGCGGGGCGGGACAGCCCGACCTGGCGGTTAAGCTTCTGGAGCGTGGCCTAAAGGAGAATCCGGAATATTGGCGGTTTTATCAGGATCTGGGAAACGTCTATTACTTTGACAAAAAGGACTATGCGAAGGCGGCTGAGGAGTACACGAAGGGGAGCAATTATCCGGGTGCTCCGGTCTGGATGAAAGTGATGGCGGCGAAGATAGCGGCCGAAGGCGAATCGCTGGACACATCCTATTTTCTGTGGAAGCAGATTTATGATACGGCGGCGGACGAACAGATCAAGAAGAACGCGGAAACGCATCTGAAACTGCTGACGGTAGAGCTGGACACCCGGGCGATTGACCGGCTGGCGGATGAATACGAGAGGCAGACCGGGCGGCGCGCCGCAAAGATGAACGAACTGGTGCAGGCAGGCTTGTTAAAGGGAGTCCCGCAGGATCCCGAGGGCTATCCCTACGTCTTAGGTGCAGGTGGAAAAGCGGAACTGAATCCGAAGAGCCCGCTGCTTGAGGACCTGCTGTTAGACAAGAAGTACAAGCCGTAAGAGCGCGGCGCAATGCTGCGCGTAGAAATTCCTCGCCCGATTATTCCGGTACACAAAGAAGCGTCATGCGCGGATCGATGAGCAGCTTGCGCGGTTCAGTTTGCGTGGTGAAGGTGAACGGTGTTTCTTCGCCCGCAGCGAAAACGGTGCCAAGCAGGACGCTGCGCCCCTGGCCAGCGCCCATGTACAACGGAACCGGGGCGATGAACGAGCGGGGGACACCGGACTGCAAAAGCTTGCCGCGAATCTGGAAGCCTTTCTCCGTGCGGCGAGAAGTGAACTCAACTTTGTAGTGCGGAATGCCGGTACCGCGGACGTACTGGTCAAAAAACCATTCCATCGAGCGGCCGCCTTCGAGGTCCATTTTCGGGGTCATGGCGGCTTCGACTTCGTGCTGGAACTGGGCAGTGCTCAGAGGCGCCCGCTCGTATTTGGAAATGAGGGTGTGAAGAAGAGCGATAAAACGGGCCTCGGGGTTAGGGGAATTCGGCTGGCGCAGCATTTCGTGGAGCATATGAATCACCCAAGCGCCTTTGGAGTAGACGATCACTTCATAGCCATCGGGAGATTTCGAAGAAGCGAGGCGCGAGCCCATGGTGAGAGGGCCGATGTCGGCGGGCGCCATATCCTCCTCCGGAGCTTTGGTGATGAGGCGCTTGCGGTAGCGCTCGAGCCAGGAGCGGGCGGTACGGTCCGAATTTTTCTGCGAGTCGGCAAAGAGAAGTGAAAGGTAGGCGGAGATGGATTCGTCGAGCCATTGATCGCGGTAACTGGACCAGCCCACGACGTTGCCCCACCACTGATGAGCTACTTCGTGGAATGGAACGATGTCAGTGAATTGTTCCTGGCCCGTCGTGTTTAAGCCCGCGCGCGCCTGCGCTTCCTGCGGAAGGAAGGAGAGGGTGGAGAGGTAGAGAAGTCCCGGCCAGCCCTGACCGAAAGTGCCGGGAATCTGCGAAACACCAAGATGGCGGAAAGGGAAGGGGCCAGAGTACTGTTCATAAAAATGAATGGAAGTATCGATTTCCCTGCCGAGTTGTTTGAGGGCGTCCGCAGGACTCGGGGTCACCGAGCGCATCGCGTTGTGAGCGACAACGGGTGCCTCGCCGGAAGAAAGCCGGGAATTAAGTTCGAACTCCGGGGGCGAAGAACCAAGGCGGGAGAGGAGCGCCTGTTCGAGTTGGCGATTGGCATACACGTCGATGGTGCGGTTGCCCGAGGAGACCGAAGAAACAATGTATTCTCCGAGATTGAAGCCGGCCTGGGAAACGGGTTGTGACGTGCTCCATTGCGCGACGCGAAAATCCCCGTCTTCGCGCTCGCCGGATTTTTCACCGGTGGCGACAAGGCGGAGACGCTTGGGCCAGCGAAACGCGAGGTCATAGGGGGCGAACTCGGCCGCGTCTCCGTAATGGGGGTACCAACTTTCGCGAGCTCCGACGTAGAGCACGTCGTTACCCGCATCGGCGATGACGTTGCCGCGATAGCGAAAGCGCAAGGTGAAGGATTCCCCGGCGGCCGGCGTCCTGGGCAAGAAGACGCAGAGCGTATCGTCGCCGCGGGTACGAAGCTGCTGCTCGGTCAAGCCTTCGTTCTGGAAGTAGGAGAGGGGCGGGCCATTGTCCAGGGAGATCGATTCAATCTTAAGGGCACGGGCGAGTTGAATGAAGAGGATTTGCTCGTTACCCGTAAGCGCGCGAAAGTCGACGGTGGTCGATCCCTCGAGAGAAATGTCGGGGTGGATGGTGGTATCGACATGGTAGCGCGAAGCGTCGAACGCATTGGGCGGCGGAATGGAACCGGGAAGCGTGTAGGAGCTCCAGACGTCATAGTAGACGATATTATTTGCGCGCCGCGGCTGGCCAATAAAGACATTTTCAACGCGCGAGCTATCGAGGAGCACATCGAAGGGCCCGGTGACGATGCCCTCGAGGCCGGCATGGAAGAAATGGCGCGGAGGGGTATAAAACCTTTCAATTAAGATTCGGAGGGAATGCGTGGGATTGAGCCGCTCCAGTTGAGGGTGCCAAAGCGCGACGAAGCCGTTGTCCGTCGTGGGAATAACGCCGGCACTCTGGAGTTGGTCGAGAAGATCCTTTGCCGTATCGTCCGTGAAACGCACGTAAGCGGAAACAAACTGCTGATCCAGAATGGGGGCCCCGAGGAAACGCGCCAGTTGTTGCTTTTCGGCGGGATCGCGCGGAAGCGCAAGGGCGTGGCCCAGGCCGGAAAAGACAAACCCGGTTACGCGGCCTTCAGAGGGCTGAAAAAAGGCGATTCTGCCGTCTGTGAAAGAGAGTACGACATCGGCTTGACGCAGTTCGATGCGGTCTTTGGCGGAGATGGAGTAGACGGACTGATTTTCGAGGCGGAGGGCATTGAGAGCGGCGAGGAGATCGCGCGGGGAGGAATCGGCGCCACCAGGATCGGGAGAGGACGCACGGCAACTGAAGGGAAGAAACAAAAAAGCAGCGAAGAGAGCGAGACGGAGCTTCATAGCACGAGTGTAGTCACATTCGGCATTGGGGAACAAGGCTGCGGAATGGCAGCCGGTTTGGCGGACTAAAATGGAAGAATGCGGCGAAAGTGGATTTCGGCGAAAGTTCTGGGCGCCCTCACCCTGCTGTTGCTGGTGGCGAGCCCGGCGCGTGCGGACAAGATTGTCCTGAAGAACGGCCGAACCATTATGGCTTACAACGTGGTGGAGGACGGAAACAAAATCCGCTACGAGACCTCCGCAGGCCAGCTATCGATTCCGAAATCAATTGTTGATCACATCGAGAAGGGCGGGTTGATGCCGATGGCGGAATCGCCCGCGGCGGCTGCGGCAAACCTGAACATGGCCCCGCCGGAGATGGCAGCCACGGCGAGCACGACGGAGATTGATCAAGCGGTGGTTCACGATGGAGCAATCGATCGCAATTACATTGCGGAGGCGGAAGGCGCGGCGCGGGGCGGTGGCGCAAAGGCGAACGAGCGCGCGGCGCTGGCGCATCATGCGGCGGCGCAATTTGAGCTGGCGCACGGCGACACGGAGCACGCGCTGGGCGATGAGCGCTCGGCCCTGAATTACATGCCGGAGCAGCCTGTGTTTCTGCTGGATGTGGCCTATTTGTATTTGCGGCGAAGCGAGTTCAAGCAATCGCTGGATTATCTGGAACGCGCCAAGCGGGTGGCGCCAAAAAATGCGGACGTTTATAAGCTGGCGGGCTGGGCGTACTCCGGAATGAACCGGCCGGAGCAGGCCGTAACGGAATGGAAGAAAGCGCTGGAACTGCGGCCCGATGCTGACACGCTGGCGGCGCTGGGGAAGGCGCAGCGCGATAAGCAGGAAGAAGAAAACTACAAGGAAAACGAAAGCGCGCATTTTACGCTGCGCTACAGTGGAGCGGCGGAGCCCGCGCTGGCCCGCGATGTGCTGCGCACCCTGGAGATGCATTTTTCGCGGATCGAATCCGAGCTGAATTTTACGCCGCCGGATGCCATCGGCGTGGTTTTGTACACGCAGCAAGCTTTCGCGGACATCACCCGCGCGCCGGGCTGGGTGGGCGCGCTGAACGACGGGCGCATACGCGTGCCGGTGCAGGGATTGAGCGGCATGAATGGGGAGCTTTCCCGCGTGCTGAAGCACGAGCTGACGCACAGCTTCATCCAGCAGAAGACGCACGGCCGCGCGCCGACGTGGATTCAGGAAGGTCTGGCGCAGTGGATGGAAGGAAAGCGCAGCGAGGAAAACGCCGGGGTGCTAACACAAATTTATGGAGAAGGGCACTCCGCGCCACTGGGGCGGCTCGAAGGTTCGTGGATGGGTTTGCCGGGAGACGTTGCGAACTATGCTTACGCGTGGGCGCTCGCCAACGTCGAGTACATCGTGCAGGCCGAAGGCATGCGCGATGTCGAGCGAATTCTGGACCGCATCACGGCGGGAAGCTCTACGGAGGAAGCGGTGCGCGAGGTGCTGCACAGCGACTACGGCGATCTGATGCAATCCACCAACGAGTATCTGAAGAAGAACTACGTTCGGTAGAGGAAGCGACCTCGTGGGTGGCCAGCTGAATAGTTGCCGCACCCAAGAATCAAATCCGCGCCCCCCCATTACAGAAAGGCGGTGATCGTCCCTTGAAACTTGTAGAAGCCTTAAGACCCGGATGGATAAAGGTTTGCTTATCCCTGTTTCCAGCCTTCGCTCTGGGGTGGGTTATCGGTCCTCTTCTATATATGGACAGTCGTTATACCGATTGCCATGCGTGTTCTCTGGCAGAAATCGTTGTGTCTTACCTGTTGTCTTGGCCTATGCTCCTTTTGGGGCCATTGCTTGAGAAGTATGACAACTTATATTTTAAGTTCGGAAGGAGCCTCAATCCATTTGCTCCTGAGTTCGTATTTCTGTGGCTCTATTATTATCTCCAGGTATCCGCTGCGGACTATCTTGCAAGGCATCACGCGAGAAAGCCATCTAAGCCGCTGAAAATAAATCAATGAACCGCTAAAGCATGCATTTGCTCAGGCCGAAGCCAGGAGCGCGGCGAGAAGCGCGGCGCGCGCAGGCATGGTGTTGACGATGATGTGTTCGTGCGCGGAGTGCGCGCCATCGCCGACGGCGCCGAGGCCGTCCAGCGTGGGAATGCCGAGCGCGGCGGTGAGGTTGCCGTCGGAGCCGCCACCGGCGGTGCATTCGCCGAGAGGCCGGCCCATTTGCGCGGAAAGTGTTTTGGCGCGGGCGAAGAGCGCGGCGCTCACCTTGCGTTCGAGCGGTGAGCGATCGAAGCCGCCGCGGATTTCCAGGCGCGCTCCGCGATGCACGGGACGCAGAGCGCGAAGACGGCGTTCCAGGCTGCGCATATCGCTGATGCGCAGCGCGCGAAGATCGAGAACAGCGCGAGCGTAGTCGGCAATTACGTTGGTGCGCGCGCCGCCTTCGATCACGTCAGCGTTGATAGTGATGCCTCGCCGCAGATCATTCCACGTCTCTATGCGCGCGATTTGATGCGCAAGTTCATGGACAGCGTTGACGCCTTCCTGAGGCGCGAGGCCGGCGTGCGATGCGCGGCCATGCACGATGATCACCGCTTCGCCGACGCCTTTGCGCGAGGTCTTGAGCAGGCCACGCGGGCCAAAGGACGGCTCCAGAACGAAGACCGCATCGCTGCGCCGCGCTTCGCTCTCGATGAGCTTACGTGATGAATGGCTGCCGATCTCCTCGTCGGAGGTCCAGAGGAAAACGATCCGTTTGCGGGGGGACACTTGCAATCGTTGCAAGGCATCGAGGGCGAAAAGTCCCTGGACGATTCCGGCCTTCATATCAAATGTGCCCGGGCCGAAGGCCTTGCCGCCGGAAACGCGGAACGGCATTTTGGCCAGCGTGCCGCTGGGGTAGACGGTATCGTAGTGGCCCAAAACCAGAAGCTGGCCCGCGGGGCGCGAGGTTCCAGGCCACCAGGTGGCGCGGAGGTGGTCCCCGCGATGTTTCTGCGCGAACAACTTCACTTGTGCGCCGCGCCTGCGCCATTCTGCCGCCAGGAGTTTTGCGCAGCGGTTTGCTGGCGCTTTTTCCAGGCTGGGTGATTCGGCCAAGACAAGCTTGCGGAGGATGGAGAGCATCTCCGGCAGGCGCGGCTTCAGCAAGCGCAGCAATTCTCTAGGCAAGCGGGCTTCAGGCATGGTCCGGACATGCTAGCAACGCCCAGTGGCATCGGCAACCATGGAACACCGGGGCGAGATGAAGGCGGCGCGGTGAGCTTCAAGGGGGAGGGACAAGTCCTCCGCGGCTTGGGGCCAACAAGAATGCCTCTCGCACCGGCTGGGTTCGCATATAATAATAGGTTTGCAGGCCACAGACAGGCGCCGCAGGATCGCTGGGCGACGCGACGGGGAGCGGGGATGATACTGGACGTCAACGAAATTCAGAAAATTCTGCCGCACCGCTATCCATTCTTGATGGTGGACGCCATCGTGGAGATAGAGCGGCTGAAGCGCATCGTGGGGATCAAGAACGTCACGATTAACGAAGCGCATTTTCAGGGACATTTTCCGGGCCAGCCGGTAATGCCGGGCGTGCTCATCATCGAGGCCATGGCGCAGACCGGGGGGTTCTTGCTGTTGCGGGAAATTCCAGACCGCGAACATAAGCTGCTGTATCTCGCGGCTCTCGATGGCGTGCGCTTCCGCCGGCCGGTTGTCCCCGGCGATCAGCTGCGGCTGGAAGTGAAGGTATTGTCCTGGCGCGGAGATTTTTGCAAGTTGGAAGGGAATGCCACCGTGGACGGGCAACTGGCGACGGAAGCGACGCTCATGTGCAAGATGATCGACCGTAACTTCGCGCCGGAGGCGGAAAACGCCGGGAAATGAGCTTGCAGCAAATCCACACGCATGCCGTGGTGGCGCCCGGCGCAAAACTTGGCGCGGGAGTGCAGGTCGGCGCGTTCGCCGTCGTTGGCGCGGAAGTGGAATTAGGCGAGGGCTGCGTTTTGCACGCGCACGCGGTGGTGCAGGGGCCGTCGAAGATCGGCCGCAATAATGTGTTCCATGCGTTTTCCGCGGTAGGCGGCGATCCGCAGGATTATACCTATCGTGATGAACGCACGGAACTGGTCGTCGGCGATAACAACATTTTTCGCGAATACGTCACTGTGAGCCGGGGCACGAAAAAAGGCGGCGGGAAGACCGCCATTGGCAGCGGCAACTTCATCCTGGCGTATGCGCACATCGGGCATGATTGTCAGGTGGGCAGCAACACGCTGTTCGTCAATGGCGCGACGCTGGCAGGCCACGTCACCGTCGAGGATTTCGCAACCATCGGGGCATTCTCCCCGGTGCACCAATTTTGCCGGATTGGGCGCTACGCCTACGTTGGCGCGTCCACGGTTATCACGCAGGACGTGCCGCCGTTTTCTCGCGTGGTGACCACGCGAGAAACAAAGTCCTACGGGATTAACACCATCGGATTGCAACGCCAGGGATTCAGCGAGGAGCGGCTCGCAACGTTGCAGCGCGCTTATCGTTTGTTGTTGCGCTCGAAGCAGAACACTTCGCAAGCGCTCGCGGCGATGCGCGAGGAACTCGGAAGTTCATCGGACGTGCTGGAATTGATCCAGTTCATTGAGACTGCCGAGCGCGGAATCGTGAAGTAGCCGGCTCGGCGATTAAAAACTTCATGCCGAATACGAGTGCCAATACGACAGGTTGGGGACTTATCGCTGGAAACGGGCGATTCCCGTTTTTGGTTCTGGAAGGCGCTCGCAGCCAGGGCATTGAGATGGCGGTGATCGCGCTGAAGGAAGAAGCTTCGCCGGAATTGGAGCGCGAAACAAAACGCCTGCACTGGGTGAGCCTCGGCGAGCTCAGCAAGACCATCGACCTGATGCACCAGGAAGGCGTCACGCAGGCGGTGATGGCCGGACAGGTGAAGCACAACAAGATTTTCAGCGCGATTCGCCCGGACTGGAAGTTAGCAAAGCTGCTTTTTTCGCTGCCCAGAAAGAATACGGACGCATTGATTGGCGCGGTGGCGCGCGTGCTGGAAGAGGAAGGCATTCGCCTGGTTGATTCGACGCTATTCCTGAAGCCACTGCTGCCGGAGCCGGGTGTGTTGACGCGGCGCGCGCCCAACGAGCAGGAGGCCGCGGATATGGAATACGGACTCGGTGTGGCGCGGCACATCGCGGCCCTGGACGTGGGGCAGACCGTGGTGATTTCTGATCGCGCCTGCGTGGCGGTGGAAGCCATGGAAGGCACCGATGAAACAATCGCCCGAGCGGCGCGCCTTGCCGGCGGCAAGCAGTTGGTAGTGGTGAAAGTGAGCAAGCCGGGACAAGACATGCGCTTTGACGTGCCCGTGGTGGGTTTGCCGACCATCGAACAGATGAAGAGCGCCGGCGCCACGGCGTTGGCGATGGATGCGGGGCGCACGCTGTTGTTTGACCGCGCCAGGCTAATCGAAATCGCGGATTCCGCGGGAATTGCGATGCAAGCATTTTCTCCGGTGGCATCCGTGGAACCAAAGAGTGTTTCCGGGGGAATGAACAAGGAATGAGCGCGGCGGCAGAAAAGAAGAGCGTTCGTGTAGCCGTTGCGGGTACCGGTGAATTTGGGCGCAACCACGCGCGCGTGTATCGCGAGCTGGAAGGCGTCGAGTTTGTTGGCGTTTACGATAAAGATGCGGAACGCGCGGCGGCGATCGCCGAGGAATTTCAGACATTGGCCTTCAGCACTCTGGAAGATTTGCGCGGACGCGTGGATGCCGTGAGCGTTGCCGTTCCGACGGTCGCGCACGCGGAAGTCGGCTGCCGGCTGCTGGAGATGGGGCTAGACGTCCTGGTCGAGAAGCCCATGGCGACAAATCTTGCGGAAGCCGATGCGCTGCTCGAGGCGGCGGAGCGTAACGCGCGCATATTGCAAGTGGGCCACGTGGAACGCTTCAATCCGGCGGTGCTGGCGGTTGAGCCCATACTGAACCGGCCGCTCTTTTTTGAAGTGCACCGGCTGGGGGTATTTACGTCGCGCAGCCTCGATGTGGACGTGATTTACGACCTGATGATTCACGATCTGGACATTCTGCTGGCGCTGGTCAAGGAGCCGGTGACGGAAGTGAAGGCGGTGGGCATCCCCGTGCTGACGGACAAAGTGGACATCGCGCACGCGCGCCTGGAGTTTGCGGGTGGCGCGGTTGCCAACGTCACCGCGAGCCGCGTCTCCACGGAGCGTGTGCGCAAAATGCGTTTTTTTCAGCAGCACGAATATATTTCACTGGATTATGCGCGACGCGATGCCTTGCGCGTGGGAGTCAAGCGACCCGGGCCGCAGCCGGAGTTTTCCTTTGAGAAGCTGGCAGTACAAGCTGTCGAGCCGTTGCACGCCGAGCTGCAAGCCTTTATGGATGCGGTGCGCACGCGGCGCGCGCCGCGCACCAGTGGCGCAGCAGGGCGAGCAGCCTTGGAATTGGCCAGCCGCGTGATGCAAAGCATCCAAGAGCACGCCGCGCACGTCGAAGTAAATGGCGGCCGCGAAGCGGCCGACGTACATAGCGGTCGTACAGCGACCAGCGTAGATGGCGGGCACGAGGCAACCGGCCTGGTTGGACTCGCCACAAAAGAAAAAACCGAAAAATGATCCCTCGCTTTCTGGTTCCGCTGGACGCGCGGCTGCCCGCCGCCGATGCGTCCGCAACGTCGCGGCGGCGTCCTTCGACACTGGACGAGCGCACGCTGGTTCCGGCGATGCTGCCCATCGTGCATCTGGATGGACGCAGTAATATTCCTGCGAATTTGCCGCTGGATACGATCGCCACGCGGGTGGTGGTGCCACGCGAC
The DNA here is from genome assembly GCA_041476465.1 of Candidatus Acidiferrum sp. GTDB lineage: Bacteria > Acidobacteriota > Terriglobia > Acidiferrales > UBA7541 > Acidiferrum. The sequence continues at coordinate 11,663 of JBGOTL010000052.1, forward strand.
TTGAACGCGGCAGCCTACGGGGTCCGCGAAAACACCGCGCTGCCCCTGCAGGCCACCGACCTGGACGAGCGTATCGCGGTGCCGCAAGGCGCCGCCCCTCCGGAAGTGATTCTCCCGTTGGAAAATGTGCCGGGGGACCTGGTCGATCCCGACGTATTCATGACCGGCGAAGTGCAGTTCCTGGCTGCGCCGCCGTCACAAGAAAAAGCCAAGTCGGAAATCATTAATCGTATTTCGTCTGTCGCCGCGCACATCCTGCTTATCCTATTCATCATTTTTGAGCCCAAACTGTTTCCTCCGCACGGGCCGTCACAGGAACAACAGGAAATTGCGCGCCGCCAAATGACGCTGCTGCTTCCACCGGGGGCATTCGATTTGCCAAGGTCCAACCCGACCCCGCCGTCACCCAGCCCGAAAGTACACGTCGATCCCCGTGTGCTGCGCGAAGTGGCACCGCCCATCCAGCCGCAACCTTCACCAGCGCCAGAGCGCACGAAAGAATTGCCGAACGCGCCCGTGCCGCAGCCCAATGCGACGCCACCAGCGCCACAACCGAACGCGCCCACACCGAAGACCGAAAATCCGCCGCTCAGACTGGAGACGCCAGATACCCCACAGCCTCAGAAGGGTCTGTTGCTGCCGAAAATGTCTCCGCGAACTTCCATCCAGGATTCCATCCGTGCGGCGTCGAAAAACCCCAATGCCGGGGGGCGCTCGGGAGCAATGATAGGGCCCATGCCTAAGACTCCTGCTTCACCCGGGATACCTGGTAGCGGAGGCCAAGGCGGGGGATCCTTTGGCAACGGATACGAAATCTTAACCCCGACAGAAGGCGTGGATTTCAGCGACTATATGGCACGTGTCTTGGCGAGCGTGCGGCGCAATTGGTACGCGGTGATGCCGGAATCGGCGATGCTCGGCGACCGTGGTCAGGTGATGCTGCAATTCCGCATCATGAAAGACGGCAGCGTGCCCGGCGATGAGCCGAACAATCTGAGGTCGTCCGGCAAGGAACCGCTGGACCGCGCTGCGGTGTCGGCCATCCGCTCGTCGAATCCGTTTCCACCGTTGCCCAGGGCTTTCAGCGGCCCGTATATCGAACTCCGATTCATCTTCCTGTACAATCTGCCTCTCGAAGCCGCAAATCAGTGAAGCTCGTCCGCCAACAAATTCTCGGCAGCTTGCTTTTCGCTCTAGTTGTGCTCATTTTGCTTCTCATCCGTGCCTGGCCTCTCCTGTTCAAGTAAATGGCGATGACCAGAGAAGAATCACTCTCGCCGCTGGTGGTCATCGTTGGTCCGACGGCTTCGGGAAAGTCCGCGCTGGGCGTGTGGCTGGCGCAGCAACTCAGCGGAGAGATTGTCGCTTGCGATTCCACGCAGCTATATCGCGGCTTTGACATCGGAACAGCGAAGCCGAGTGCCGCCGAGCGGCGGGGCATCCCGCACCATTTGATTGATGTGATGGATGCCGCGGAAGAAACGACTGCCGGCGCTTACCGCGAAATGGCGTTATTGACGCTGGAAGATTTGCGCCAGCGAAAGTGCCTGCCGGTTCTCACCGTGGGCACCGGGCTGTATCTGCGCGCGCTGCTGGAAGGTTTGGCGGATACGCCACAGCGCTCCGAAGAATTGCGCGAGAGGCTGCGAGCCAGCGCCGCGAAACACCGCCCTGGGCATTTGTACCGCGTGCTGCGGCGCCTCGATCCGTTGACTGCGGGGAAGATCGCCGCCGCAGACGAGCAGAAACTCATCCGCGCGATTGAAGTTTGTCTGCTGGCGAAAAAGCGGGTATCCGAACTGTATAGCAGCGGGCGCAAAGCGTTGCAGGGCTGGCGAGCGATCAAGCTAGGATTGCTGCCGCCGCGCGAAGCACTCTACGAACGCATTCATTCACGGACCGATGCCATGCTGGCACATGGCTGGCTGGAGGAAGTGCGTAGTTTGCTGGCAAGCCCTTTGCCTGCGGACGCGAAGCCCTTCGATTTTATCGGATACCGCGAGCTGCGCAATGTCTTGCAGGGCGAAATGAACATCGAGGAAGCGCGCGCGGCGATTCAGCAAGCCACGCGGCGCTATGCGAAGCGCCAGCTCTCCTGGTTCCGCAAGGATCCGAGCGTGCATTGGCTTGCAGGTTTTGGCGATGACGCCGGGATACAGCACGACGCGCTGCGTTGGCTGCGGACCCAGGGCCTGTCCAGCACCTGACAAGCACTGCCGGCGGAACGACGACAAGCGTATAATCTTCTCGGATGAAGAGCTTCCCGCCACAGTGCGCCTTGTTCTAGCCATGAATTCAGGTCCATCGCAACGATGAAAACCACGCATCCCACAACCAAGTTCGAACGCGCACTGCTTGTCGGCGTGGGTTGGAAGCGCGCGCCGCGTTTTCCCGGCATGCCTACGGGTGAGCAGGGGCGGGAATCACTGCTGGAACTTGTGGAGCTTGCGCGCAGCGCCGGCGCGGAAGTAGCGGGCACGGTGTTTCAGGTGCGCGACAAAGCGGATCCCGCGACGCTGGTGGGGCGCGGCAAGCTGGATGAAGTTCGCGCGGAAGCCACGGCGCATCAAGCGCCGCTGATTATTTTCGACAGCAACCTTTCGCCGATGCAGCAGCGCAACATTGAGGAAGTCACCGAGCGCCGCGTGATTGACCGCACCCAGCTCATCCTGGACATTTTTGCGAAGCATGCGCGCAGCCGTGAAGGGCAGTTACAGGTGGAGCTGGCGCAGCTCAACTACATGCTTCCACGACTCACGGGAAAAGGCACATCCATGTCGCGCCTTGGCGGCAAGAGCGGCGGTGGCGGCGCCGCGGGGCGCATCGGCGTGCGTGGCCCCGGCGAAAAAAAACTGGAAACTGACCGGCGCAGGATTCGCGACCGCATCAGCAAAATACAAGCGGGCATTGAAAATGTGCGCAAACAGCGTTCGTTGCGACGCGAAGCGCGTAACTCCGTGCCGCTTGGCATGATTGCGCTGGTGGGATACACCAATGCGGGGAAATCGACACTCTTCAATGCCTTGGCCCGCGCCGAGGTCCTGGTCTCTTCCCGGATGTTTGCGACGCTCGACCCCACCATTCGCGCACTCCGGCTGCCATCGAATCGCCGTGTGCTGGTGTCGGACACTGTGGGTTTCATTCGCGATCTTCCCAAAGGACTCCTCACGGCGTTTCGCGCCACGCTCGAAGAAGTCCAAGAAGCCGCGTTAATCCTGCACGTCAGTGATGTTTCCAATCCGCACCATGATGAACTGGACGAAGAGGTCAATAAAATCTTGAACGACCTGGGCGTAGCGGGGCGCGCAAAGTTGCACATCCTGAACAAGGTCGACCTGCTCGCTCCTGAGGAGCGCGAGGCCCTGAAGCAGAGTTGTGAAAGGAATTCAGACCCCGGCACAGCTCCCGTACTGGTGTCCGGGCTCACCGGGTTCGGTTTGGATGAGTTGTTGCGCCGCGTGGACGCCGCACTGCCCACCGATCCGGCAGTGATGCTGTCTTTGCGCCTGCCTCTTTCCGATGGACGCACCCTGGCGCTGGTTCACGCTCTCGGGCGCGTTCTGCGCTCGCAGGCCGACGACACGCACATGAACCTGGATGCAGAAGTCCCGGCGTCGATTGCCCGGAAGTTGCGCCTCGAGGAGTATGTTGTAAAGGGAACTTCCCGTGCGACTGCTTCGTAACTTCTCTCAGAACAGATTCGAATAGGAGGGAATGGTTATGGCTGCCTTTCTTCTGTGGTGCATCCTGTTTGTACTCTGCTGGCCACTGGCTCTGCTGGCACTGGTTCTTTATCCGATTGTCTGGCTGCTGACGTTGCCGTTCAGATTGCTGGGCATTGCCGTTCACGGCGTTTTCTCGCTTCTCAGCGCCATCCTTTTCCTTCCAGTGCGTGTGCTACGCGGACCTCGTTTGGTATAAAACACGGACTGTGCCAACTGGCGTAACTTAGTGGTAATAGCGCAAAAAGACCTGTTTTTCGGAGGCAAAATGAGCCGTCAAGAGGGCGGATTACCAACCGGGAGCGGCAAGTGATGCTGTGGAAAACATTGTGGAAACTAGCAACCGAGCGCTTTCACTGGTTTCCCGCGGCCTGCCGTCAGGCTTTCTTTGCAAATCCGTGACAGCTCGTATACAACAGATTATAAAATACTTATTTCGTGTTTTGCATCTGACCACCCATACCGGACACAGGGGTCTCAGCACGGCCGCATCTCCCACATTTGCACAGCTTTGCAGCAACCTTGTTACGAAAGAGTATCTCTTGCCGCTGCTGCAGTTTGCAGCGCTTGTTAACCCTGGAGTACCGGCCTCCCCGCCCAGCCCCATGTTCCACGGGCGTTGACGCATCCGTGGGCGGAGTCTATAGTGAGGCGCGGCGCTGGCTTACGCTACACCGGCGGATTGCGCGCCGCAGGCTCCTATGAACCTCCCGAACTCATTGACGCTGTTGCGGATCTTCTTCGTCCCCGTGCTGATTGTGGTCCTGCTGACGCGCAGCCCCAACGTCGAGCCGTGGGGGTTCCCCATGCATTTCGAGTTCTGGGGCGTTTTGGTTCTCTTGATGGCGGCCGCGACCGACTGGGCAGACGGCTACTTTGCGCGGCGAAGGCTGCAGGTGACCACGCTGGGGATTCTGCTCGATCCCATCGCGGACAAGCTGCTCATTTCCGCAGCTTTCATATCCCTGGTGGACATGCACCTGGTAAAGGCCTGGATGGTGGTGATTATCATCGGGCGCGAATTCACGATTCTGGGCCTCAGAAATATCGCCTCCGCGGAGGGTTTCACGATTGCGGCCTCGCCGCTCGGCAAGATGAAAATGGTGCTGCAAGTCTGCGCCGTGGCGGTTTTGATCGCCGGCGCGCGGCATCCCTCGCTCAAGCCACTGGCGCTCATTCTTCTCTGGCTGGTGGTGGTGAGTGCGCTGGTTTCCGCCGCGCAGTATTTTCTGCGATTTTGGGGCCAACTGGATGATCGCATCAAGCAGCGGCGAAAACTGAGTATGCTGGCAGCCGCAAAGAAGCCGCAGGATGCCGTTCCTCTCTGAAGACGATCAGCGCTCCTTTCTGGAGTTAGCGCGCCGCGCTGTTGCCGAGGCGGTTTGCCACGGCCGACTTCTCGATGGGATTCCTAATCACCAAGCTTTTGCTGAACGCCGCGGCGTATTTGTTTCCCTGCATATTGGCGGGCGATTGCGCGGGTGCATCGGTGTGATTGAAGCGGAGAAGCCGCTTGGCGAAAGCATTGTGCAGTGCGCGACCAGCGCCGCGCTGCAGGACCCGCGATTTTCTCCGCTGCATCGCGAAGAACTGTCCCAACTGGAGATTGAGGTCTCGCTGCTCTCTCTCCCGGCTCCCATCGCACCGGAAGAGATTGAGATCGGGCTTCACGGTTTGCTCATCTCGCAGGGCCAGCGGCGCGGGCTTCTATTGCCGCAGGTCGCCACGGAACACCACTTCGACCGGCAGCGATTTCTTGAAGAAACCTGCCAAAAAGCGGGGCTGCTGCGGGATGCTTGGCGCGAACCGGAAACGCGCATTCTCGGGTTTACTTGCGAAGTCTTTTCCGATGCTGAGGAAAGAAGAAGGAATTGACCTCCGCCCCTCCGCTGAATCACTCCGTGGAAAAAGAGAAGGCCCGCGGAGATGGACTCTGCCGCGGGCCAGAAGTGTTGCTCGAAATTTGCGCGAACTATTCGATCTCGACGTAATCACCCGCAAAGACTTCAATGGTGGTGAACGTAACCAGCATCGTAGAAGAGTTCTTGCTCACATCGAAAACGATTCCTTCGCCCAGCACCTCGCGCGGCAGATCATTCCATTGATAGCGTTTCGGGGCGCTGCCGAAGCCGAACATCTTGTATTGGTAGTCCTTGGTTTGCGGTGCGGTTTCAGCATGGGATCCCTGGTAGCGGAAGATGCGGTAGTAATCGCCCACCTTTACGCCCTGGCCGCTGCCAAGATTTACATACACGGTGCTGTTCTTCCCGAAGACTTGCTGATTGTCCTTGGCTGCCACGACCATCGCCACGGGCTTCCCGCTCACCGGAGCGAAATGGTCGAACTGGCTGGCCGGCTTGTAAGGCGCGACAACGCGATCCTGGTAGGGGCGGAGAATGTCACCACGCTGCATCGGCCCGCAGGAAAATGTGATTTCCGCGACAGAAACATTCGGCTGCACGTTTACCACCCGGAGCTGTCCCAGGTCCAGATAGTGCGCTCCCATGGCCTTGATCAGCTTGGTCTGCCACTTGAACCAGCTCACTTTCATCGGATCGCGTTCCTGGCGCACCACGCTGAAGCGGTCGCCGACGCGTACACCCTGGCTGCTGCCGTGATTGATGTGTACGTAATCGCCGCGCGCGAAGGTGAACTTATAATTTGATTGTTCGGCGGAGACCAGGCGCAGTTCTTGCGATATCATTTGGTCTGACATGAAGCCCGAGCAATAGACCGCCGTGTAATCGGGCTGGGTCGCCGTCGGAAACTGCGGCGAGGAAGATACCGGGATGCTCTGTGGCGCAGTTTGCGCCGAGCAAAACGCGGTTCCCAGTACCAGTGAGAGACACAAACCTGCTACCTTTGCGCGCATAACCATGACTCCTTAGAAAACACGCCCTACGGGCCGTGCGGGGACTTTGCTCTTGCGAAAGTAGCAAGGCGTCTAGCAGCCGTCAACAAATTGACCAGGGGTGCTTTACACTTTTGATACGGCATGCTACAAGCCTTGTTTTCAATAAATTAGCGGGCAAAGGGCGGGCATGAATCTGTTTGGGACGGGAGCGAACCGAATCTGTGCAGTGGTGGCGGCGCATACCGCCGAAGCGTTCGCCCGCCAGGTGCGCACTGCCTTGCGGGAAACCCGCACGGTTGAGCTGCGTCTGGATTGGCTCCGCAGCGATAAAGAACGCACACGTTCTCTGCTTTGGCTGAAGCGCGGGCGCCAGAAGAAGTTGACCGCCCCGGCAAGCCCGGGATCTTCGACTTCGCGGTCACCAAAAACAAAGTTTCGCGCGGCCACCTTTCTCGCCACCTGCCGCCGCCGCATCGCGGGCGGCAAGTTCTCCGGCGATTGCGAAGCGGAAATGTACTGGCTGATGCAGGCCCGTGAAGCAGGCTGCTCGTGGTGCGACCTCGAAGTTGAAACTTTGCGAAAGTTGCCGGGTGAATCGGCCCGCGAATATGGCGCGCCGCCGCGCATCCTTCTTTCTATGCACGATTTTTCCCGCACACCCGCGCTGCCGCGCGGGATGAAGCTCCCGGCCGACGGAGAAATGAGCGGCGTAAAGATTGCCGCGATGGCGCGAACCATCAGCGACAGCATTCGGCTCCTGCGCCTAGCTCGAGGCTCTCCGCATGTCGTTGCCGTGCCGATGGGTGAAGTGGGTTTGCCGGCGCGCATTCTAGCGTTGCGCGAAGGCAGCGCGCTGGCCTATGCGCCGGTTGCGGAGGCCACGGCCCCCGGGCAAGTGGGTTTGCGCGAGCTGAAGCATCTCTACCGCGCGCACGAATTGACGCGCGGCACTCGTGTCTATGGTGTAATCGGCAATCCCATCGCGCATTCCCTCTCGCCGCTTCTTCACAATACCGGGTTCATCGCGCGCAAAGTGGACGCCGTGTATCTGCCATTCTTGGTGCGCAACCTGCGCGACTTTCTCAAGGCCATACCGGAGTTTGGAATTCGCGGCTTCAGCGTGACCCTGCCGCACAAGCAGACCATCATGAATTATTTGCAGGAATGCGAGCCGCTCGCCGCGGAAATCGGCGCGGTGAATACCGTCGTGGTCCGCCGCGATGGCTCGCTGTATGGCTGCAACACGGATTACGTTGGGGTGCTGCGCGCCCTGGAGCGCAAACTGCGCATCGCAGGGAGCCGCGTGCTGATTTTTGGCGCAGGTGGCTCGGCGCGCGCCGCCGCGTTTGCGCTGGCGCGGGCCGGAGCCACCGTCGGCATCTGCGCGCGCCGGGAAAACGCCGCCAGGGAACTGGCTCGCGCGGTGGACGGCGAAGTCGTGCCGCGGCGCGCGTTGCGCGGGGAATACTTCGACGCCATTCTCAATTCCACGCCTGTCGGCATGCACCCGCGGGATGGAATTTCGCCCCTTGTGCCGGGCGAGTTACACTGTCGCATGGTGATGGATCTCATCTACCGGCCACGGAGGACGCAACTCTTGCATCTTGCCGCGCGCAAAGGGATCGCAACCGTCTCCGGCGCGGAGATGTTTCTTGCGCAAGGCGTCGCGCAGTGGGAGATCTGGATGCAACAGCGCGCGCCGGAAGTCGCTATGCGCCGTGCCGTGCTTTCGGCGCTGCGCCGCGAAGAGTTGTCCGCTTCGCGGACACCAGGAGCATTGTCTGCCGGAGAAAACTCCCGGAGCAGGCCCCGGAGCAGGCGATGATTCAGCCGGACTTCCACGAGTTTCAGCGCCTTGCCAAACAGGGAAATCTGATTCCAGTCTATGAGGTGTTCCCCGCGGATCTCCTCACGCCGGTGAGCGCGTATTTGCGGATTGCCCAGGGCGCGCGCTACTCCTTCCTCCTGGAGAGCGTCGAAGGCGGAGAAAAAATCGCGCGCTACACCTTTGCCGGCGCGCACCCGGAAGAAGTGTTTCGCTACTCCAACGGGGCTTGCGTTCTGGAAAGTCGCGACCGTTTGGTGTGGGAAGAACGCGATCCGGTTTCGTTCCTGCGCACCCGCATGGAGCGCTTCCGGCCGGTGCGCTTGCCGGGCCTGCCACCCTTGGTGGCGGGCGCCATCGGGCATTTCAGCTATGACATGGTGCGGCTCGTCGAGCGCCTCCCGAAGCGCCTGCACGATGACATCGGGCTCTACGATGCGATGCTCATGTTTTACCACGGCATCATCGCATTCGATCACGTGCAGCACCGCTTGTGGATCGTGCGCAATGTCCATACCGAAGGTCCCGGCACGCTGCGCGCGAAATACCATGCTGCCGTTCGGAAAATAAAGCGCACGCGCCGCTTGTTGGAAGAACCTGTCGCCGCGGAGCGCCCCAGGAAAGCAGCGAAGGTGAAGGCGCAGCGCAAGCCGCTCAAGATAACCTCGAACTTCCGGCGCAGCGAATATCTCGCGGCGGTTCGCACCGCGAAAAAATATATTCGCGCGGGCGATATTTTTCAGGTAGTGCTCAGCCAGCGCTTCTCCGTAAAAACCAATGCGCAGCCGTTCGACGTTTATCGAGAATTGCGCGCGCTGAATCCCTCGCCGTATCTGTTCTATCTGCAGCTCAACGACGTTTCTGTTGTGGGCAGTTCCCCGGAAATGCTGGTGAAAGTGCAGGGCCGCGACGTCTTTTACCGGCCTATCGCGGGCACGCGCTGGCGCGGCAAGGACGAAGCCGAAGACCAGCGCCTCGAGCGCGAAATGCTTGCCAGTGAAAAAGAACGCGCCGAGCACATCATGCTGGTCGATCTAGGGCGCAATGATCTTGGCCGCGTCTGCGAATACGGCACGATTAAGGCCGAAAAGCTCATGACCGTGGAGCGTTATTCCCACGTCATGCATCTGGTTTCCAGTTTGCGCGGCCGTTTGCGCGAGGATGTAGATTGCTTTGACGCGCTGATGGCTTGCTTTCCGGCGGGCACGGTTTCCGGTGCGCCGAAAGTTCGCGCCATGGAAATCATCGAGGAACTCGAGCGCACGCGCCGCGGCATCTATGCCGGCGGTATCCTATATCTGGATTTTGCGGGGAATCTCGATTCCTGCATCGCGCTGCGCACCATGGTCGTCAAAAATGGCGTGGCCTACGTGCAGGCCGGCGGCGGAATCGTTGCCGATTCCACGCCGGAAGGCGAGTACGAAGAGAGCGTGAACAAAGCGAAGGCTTTGTTGGCGGCGCTGGAAGCGGCGCATCGCGGGCGTCGCGAGTGAAAAGCCATGTGTGTCATTCTGAAGGCGCGTTTTGCCCGAAGAATCTCAACCCCAGGCCGGTCGAAACTGCCGCAAGGGAAGCCGTTTGGAAATTTCTGGATTTGAGGCAAGTGCTTTGATCCTGCTGCTCGACAACTACGACTCGTTTACCTATAACCTGGCACAATATCTGGGCGAGCTTGGCTGTGCCGTGGAGGTCCACCGCAACGACAGAATTTCCGTCGAAGAGATCGCTCACCGCAAACCGCAAGGCATAGTGATTTCCCCGGGTCCCTGCCTGCCGCAGGACGCGGGCATTTCCGTGGAATTGGTTCAGCGGCTGGCAGGAAAGTTTCCGATTCTCGGCGTGTGCCTGGGGCACCAGGCAATTGGCGCGGCGTTTGGAGGAAAGATTGTCCGCGCGCCGAAGCTTTTTCACGGCAAGACCAGCGAGATCCACCACGACGGCAAAGGAATTTTTCGCAAGCTGCCGAATCCGTTGACGGCGACGCGCTATCACTCGCTCATCGTGGAGCGCAAATCATTGCCGCGCGAGCTCGCCATCACCGCGGAAACCAGCGACGGCATCATCATGGGACTCCGCCACCGCCGCCACAAAATCCAAGGCGTCCAATTCCACCCCGAATCCGTCCTCACGGAATCGGGTAAACAACTCCTCAAGAATTTCTTGTCTTTGTAGCGCCGGGCTAAAGCCCGGCATCTTTCGCCGTTTTTACCAGTTCAAATCCGCCAGAATCGCCGCGTAGATTTCCATCCCGCGCCAGAATTGTCCCAGCCGCAGATTTTCGTCCGAGCTGTGCTGGTGATTATCGGCGTTTACAATGGGCACACCGATGTAGGTCAAGCCCAGGTCTTCAAATATGTACATGGGCACGCTGCCGCCGAGCGTCGGAGCGACCACCGCGGTTCCTCCCGTGGCGTCTTGCACCACTTGCACCAGCGCCTTACTGACCGGCAGATTCATCGGCGTGCGCGAAGCCCGATAACCGCCTTCGTAAATGACTTTTGCGATCAGCGCATGCGCGCGCCGCTCTTCCATCGTCGGCTCGCGATCCACCACGTAGTAGCCCTGCTTCTCAATGAACGCCCGGATCGCCGCAAATTTTTTCGCGGGGTCCTCCCCTTTCACGAGCCGTGCGTCCAGCGAAGCTTCCGCTTTTTCGGGGATTATGTTCGGCGTTTGTTCTCCAATGGTAGCGCTTCGCAGCCCGCGAATGTTCAGCGAAGGCTCCATCAGCAATTCCGCCAATTTCTTTCCTGCGCCATCGGGCCGGGCAATCCCCAGCTCCCGTGCAATCTCGGCATCCATCTGCGGCAGTGCCGCTATCGCCTGTTTCTCCGCGTCGCTGACGGGTGCCACATCATCATAAAAGCCGTCAATCAAAACGCGGCCATTCTGGTCTTCCATGGAGGCAAGCAGCCACGCTAATTCCATCGCCGCATTGGGCGCCCAGTTGCCGTAGTGGCCGCTGTGCAGTGCGCGCGCCGCTCCATAGACCGTGATGGAGAGCCCGATATCCCCGCGGTTGCCGAAACTGATCAACGGACGCCCGGACGAATGCACGATGCCGTCCGCAGTGACCAGCAAGTCGCCGCCCAGCAGATTTTTGTGCGCTTCAAGCGTTCGCTGCAAATTCGGCGAGCCCGCTTCTTCTTCTCCCTCGAAAATTACCTTCACATTCACGCCCAGTGGAATTTTCTTGGCCCGCAGCGCATCCAAGGCCGCCAGCAGCGCCACGATCGGAGACTTGTCATCCGACGCCGACCGGGCGTAAATCCGCCAATCGTCCTCATAGAGCGCGTGGCCTTTGGTTGTCTCCAGTGGAAAAGGAAGTCGCTTACCGCCCGCCTCGATTGCTCCGCTGCGCAACGCTGGCTCGAAGGGCTTGCCATCCGTCCACGCTGCCGGGTCCACCGGCTGGCCGTCATAGTGCGCGTAGAAAATCACGGTACGTTTCGCTTCCGGCGTAGTCAGCTTGCCGAAGACCACCGGCCCGCGCCCGCTGATCGGCAGCAGATGCGTCTCAATGCCGCGCGCCTCCAGCATCTCCACCAGCCGTGCGGCGTTCTTCTGAATATTCGGCGTGTCGCTCGCGATATTGGGGATCGCCAGGAACTCCATCAATTCGCGGAGGATGCGGTCCTCATTGTCCATGCGGAACTCGCGCACTTGCTGCGCGACCTGCGCCGGCGCCGCTGGAGCTGATTTCTGCGCCAGCGCTGGATGCGGCAAAAGTGCGATGAGTAATGCGACTACGCTATTTCGCATTGCTTCCTCCTGGAGTTGTGGCCCGGAAAACCATCAGCTGATTCAGCCCGTTCTTTCAACGACTCACCCACGAAGCCAGGCTCGAAAGTTTTCTCATACCAGCCCCCGAGGATATCGCTTCGCTGGCCAGCTGAGCGGCTTCGCGGAAGTTGTGCGCCACTCCGCCGGCGACCAGCGCCGCGGAGGCATTGACGACAACAACATCGCGCCGCGGGCCGCTTTCATCACCAAGAATCCCGCGAATGAGCGCGGCATTTTCCTGCGGACTGCCGCCGCGCAGAGCTTCGATCGGCGCGCGCGCTACGCCGAACTCCTCCGGGGTGACCACGTAACGCCGCACGGCTC
>JBGOTL010000053.1:0-24129 GCA_041476465.1 Candidatus Acidiferrum sp.
CATTTTGCGGGCTGGGAAATTTATCATGTGAAGGGATCTCCTGTTGACCCGAATCGGCTCTTCGCGTCGCAGTGCAGCGGCTGGTTTGGGCAGATCATTCAGCGCTCCGATGATGGCGGCAAAACTTGGACACAACCAGGAACGCCGCCGGGCGAACGCACCACGCCCGAGGGAGCGCCCAAAGGCGAGAGCAACAAGTTCGTGTACGACGACTCCGCGGAAACCGGAAAACCCCTCACTACTCATCAGTTTTACGATGGTAATCAGCATCCGTGGGAGTTCAAGCGCGTTTGGCATCTGGAGCCTGCGCTGACCGATCCAGAAACCGTCTACGCGGGAGTGGAAGACGCCGCGCTCTTCCGCTCGAAGGACGGTGGCACGACCTGGCAGGAGCTTTCCGGTCTGCGCGGGCATGGTACAGGACCGCGTTGGCAGCCAGGCGCCGGCGGGATGTGCTTGCACACGATTTTGCTGGATCCGAAAAACCAAGCGCGGATATACATCGCCATCTCTGCTGCGGGCGCGTTCCGCAGCGACGATACCGGGAAGACTTGGAAGCCGATCAACAAGGGGCTGAAGTCCCAATACATTCCCGACCCGGATGCCGAGGTCGGCCACTGCGTGCACCGCATCGCTTTTCACAAGTCGCGCCCGGACGTGCTCTTCATGCAGAAGCATTGGGACGTCATGCGCAGCGATAACGCCGGCGATTCCTGGCACGAGATTAGCGGGAACTTGCCGACGGACTTCGGGTTCGTGATCGACGTTCACGCGCACGAGCCGGAAACGATTTACGTCATACCAATCAAGAGCGATGGGGAACATTTCGTGCCCGAAGGCAAGCTGCGTGTGTACCGCAGCCGGACGGGCGGCAATGAGTGGGAAGCGCTGACGAAAGGTTTGCCGCAAAGCGATTGCTACGTCAACGTCTTGCGCGACGCCATGGCCGTGGACTCGCTCGATTCCTGCGGCATATATTTTGGAACCTCCGGCGGGCAGGTGTACGTATCGGCGGACGCCGGAGACAACTGGTCTCCCATTGTCCGAGATCTTCCGGCCGTGCTTTCCGTCGAGGTCCAGACGTTGCCATGACCGGACCCCCGTCGGGCAAAATTCGTGTCATCCTCCCATCGCATCTGCGCGCGCTGGCGCACGTTTGCGGCGAGGTGGAACTCGAGGTTGCGGGTCCGGCGACGCAGCGCTCGGTGCTCGACGCGCTTGAGGTCCGCTATCCGATGCTGAGGGGGACGATCCGTGAGCACATCACGCAACAGCGCCGGCCGTTCTTGAGGTTCTTCGCCTGCGAGGAGGATTTGTCCCACGAGCCGCCGGACGCCCCGCTGCCCGAAGCCGTAACGTCGGGGGCGGAGCCGCTGCTTATCATAGGGGCCATTGCCGGCGGCTAAGCGCCAACACGCGTTACGGAAGGGCGGCGGGCTGGTAAGGCGCAATCGGGACGAATCTTAACGGCTCCCTCCTCGCGGTGATGAATGGCAGTGAACGCCACTTGGCCGCATGGCGGCTTACCGCAGGCTAAAGCCAAACCGGTCTGCTACCTGCGCCGCAACGTGCTTGGTGACCGTACCTGCCCGTTGTATACCCCGCCCATTCTTGCAATCTGAAAGATGGTAAATGGCGGATTCCATCGCCACTGCACCTTTAATTCTGCGGGTTATAGAGCCGCTCAGCGGCGCTACTCTCTCGATCAAGATGCCGCGGATGATACGCCGGCCTTTCCCTCCGGCTTTCGCGTCTGGATGCGAGAAGTCCGCAAATGAATTTGAATGGCGTTCCATTATGGAACCTACCGCATCCCTCCCGCCTATCCCTCCGCACCATGGAAAATTTCTCTCACATTTCGGCAAGATTGCCATTTCTCGGGCATTAACTCCCGCGCAATTCTCGATTTTTCACGGCAAATTGTGGTTCTCAGGATGGCAGGCGAAATGCTCCCCTTAACCTTGGCAAGGTGTTACACTTATGCTGATTTCGCCGTGCTGATCTAAAGGAGATATGGATAAGGGACGCCGCAAAGGGACAAAGCTCGCCGCGAATTCTTCCCTTCATCATTTCTTAGTTCTAGTAGTTCTAGCCAGTACTTCTTCCGTTCTTTACTTTTCTTGCCCTGATTTTTTCCTCCACCGCCGACATTCGCTATCAACTCCACACTCGCTGAACTCTGTGGCCTCGCCCATTTTCGACGCAAGCTTACTGGCGTCTCCTGCCGTTTCCAAAGGGGACCCGCGCCCGCTCTTCCCGTATTCCATCATCCCGCGCGGCGTGGGGAGCATCCAAGATTTGCGTTACGCCCTCGCTCATGACCCCGTGGCTGCCGCCCACTACGCCGGCTTCAGCCTGGCAAGAGCGCACTTTGTCCGCGCGGGAAAATCCCGCGCTGGTTACGTCTCCTACCGTCTCGGCAACCGCGTCTTTTGGACAAAAAATAAATTGCCGCTTCAACAAGGTGAACTTCTCATCTCTGATGGTCAGCACACCGCGCGCACCCGCTGCGGGAATCGCGTCTCAGAAATTCCCATGGCTCCGGTCTCGCCGTCCGAGCCGACTGCGGAGAAGCTCAACATCCCCCTCGAGCCATTCGACCCCTCGCCCCTTTGGGCATCGAATTCCCCGGCGCCGTTTTCTCCTCTTTCACCGGGCGCACCTACGCCGCCTTCCGGCCCCGGTGGAGGCATCTTCATTCCTCCGGTCCCCCCGATCTTCTGTTGTGGCGGTGGTGGAGGCTCTCCTCCGCCAGTAGTTCCTCCACCGCCCGTTCAAACGCCTGAGCCCGGCACGCTGCTGCTGCTGGTTATCGGGTTGGCAACTGCAATCCTGCTCAGAAAAAAATAGTCTTCGTTCACCAACACGGGCAGTCGAAATCCAATTCGAGTACTCTCGCCGTGTTGGCTCACTTCTTTTCGAGTTTTGCTTCCAGATTGATTTCACTGCCGGCGAGTATCCGCAATTCTCGCTGCCACTCCTGATAACCAGAAAGCCGTACACTGATCTGGTGATTCCCTGCCGGCACATCCACGATCGAAGGCGTTGAACCAATGAGTTGCCCGTCCAGATAAATCTCCGCGCCAGACGGGTCCGAATGGATGGCTATCTTGGCAGGAGGCTGCCCCGACTGCTCGACAGAAACTAATTTTCCGTCCTGCAACATCACCACCATTCCCGGATAGCTCATCCAGGTACGGCCTTCGAAACTCACTTCACGTTGTGGCATGCCCATCGCAGCGATCACTTGATCACGGGTCATTGCGCGTGCCAAAGTCTCCTGCGGAACCGCGGGCTGCTGCAAAGGCGCCGGTGTCGCGGTCACCGTAGTGGTCGAGGGAGCCGATGGAGCTATCGCATTGCTGGCTATTCGTCCTTCCGGAACAAACCAAGCATCCACCGCGCGAAAAACCGCATCCTTATCCGCGTCCGCCAAAGCTTGTGATGGAAGGTAGAAGGTTGCGACCGCCCACAAGCGCGCGGCGCCGTGAGGCACGGTGATCGTGCGCGCGGAAAGCAACCCAAAGAACACGGTCTCTCCGCCTACAGAAATTGCAGTGACGTAAAATCTTTCGCCAACCGGAACTGCGTAGTCCTTGTTACCCCGGAACACGTTTGCTTCCAGTCCGTGGATCGCAGTCGAAGCGGTTTCGTTTCTCAGCAGCGCCGCATAAAGTCCGGGGCGCTGCACCACCACGACAATTCCCGCCCTGCGAACTTCCGTCTCCGACCCGATTCCCATCAAGTGCTTGCCAACCACGGAAGGTTGATAGGTCTGCGTCAGGATCTGCTCCAATATCGCTCGCTGACCCGAATCATTTGTTTTCTCTTGCCCCCAGCTCGACCACACCGCCAACAGCAATACAGGGAGACTGATCGTTAGACGCTTCAGCATGGCACCTCCTTCCAGACCGCGGGTGGAATTATATGACCCACCTGCCCTGCTCACAAGCGAGGCGCGGGCACCGCTCGAGTGCAACTTCCACGTTTCCCGGACATCTAATACACTTACCTACGAACGTGGTTCAAACCCATGGAAGACCCCGCCAAACTCATCCCGTTTCCGCTGTTCGGCGAAGCCGACCCGGTGCCCGCCAACCTATTCGTTTCCTACCCCGAACAAGCGCAAACTCTCACGCTCCTGTATGAAGTTAGCCGCGAGATTACCTCCATCCTCGACCGCGAAGAACTTTTCCGCCGCATCGCCGAGCGCGTCAAGCGCCTCGTCAACTATCACGTCTTCAGCGTCATGCTTTGGAACGAATCCGCCCAGCTGTTGGAGAGCGTCTTCGCCATGCGTTACGAAAAATCCATCCCCGCGCGGCTTAGCTTGCCGCTCCATCAAGGCATCACCGGCACCGCCGCCGGCGAACGCCGCACGCTGCGCGTCAACGATGTCCGCGACGACCCGCGCTACATCCAGTGTGAAACCGATGTCGAAGTCCGCTCCGAGCTGGTTGTTCCTCTGCTCCTCTGCGACCGCCTTATCGGCGTACTGGATCTTGAAAGCGCCGAGCCGCACGCCTTCACCTCCGAGCACGAGCGCATGCTTAGCTTGCTTGGCTCCTACATCGCCATCGCTCTTGAAAACGCCCGCCTTTACGAACTCGCCCGTGAAAACGAGCGCCGATTGCAAAGCGACCTGGACACGGCGCGCGAAATCCAACAGCAGCTTCTTCCGAGCGGCGCGCGCGAAGTTCCCGGCCTGGATCTCGCCACCGCCTACGTTCCGGCGCGCGAGCTCGGCGGAGATTTCTACGATTTTCTTCCTTATGGCGAAGGATGTCTTGCCATTGCTCTTGGCGATGTCTCCGGAAAAGGCACCGCCGCCGCTCTCTACGGCTCGCTGGCCATCGGCACGCTCCGGCAGCTGGTGGTCGATCATCGTTTTACGCCCGCGCAGATGCTGGCCATGCTCAATGAACGCTTGCGCGCCGCGCGCCTCGATGCGCGCTTCATCGCCATGCTCTTCGCCATCTACGATGCCCCGACCCGGCGCCTCACCATCGCCAATGCCGGCGGCCCCTACCCACTCCTCGTGCGCGATGGCGCCGTCCAGACCATGGTCATCGAAGGCGTTCCCCTTGGGCTGCTCCCGGCCATCGAGTACGAAGAAATCACGCTCGACTTGCGGCCCGGCGACATAGTCCTCTTGGCCTCCGACGGCATCCACGAATCGGAAAACGCCGCCCAGGAAGAGTTCGGCATCGAGCGCCTCAGCGCACTCCTGGCTGGCATCTCCACGCAGGACCCTGGCTTCCACGTCGCGCAAAAAATCCTTCACGCGACTGACGCCCACATCGGCCCCGGCGTCGCACCCCACGACGATCGCACCCTGCTCATCCTCCGCGTCACCGACGAAATCTCTGCCGATTTCTCCAAACTCCCCATCATCTATTGAATCCTTCTGGTCCTCGACGGGTACCTCGACCATTGGATTGCAAGGGGGGGAGATTTTGGCTTTGATTCTTGTTTATGTCCGATGCCGAAGGAACTGAAGACACGCCGCCTTCAGTCGCTGGTTCGACCGCTGGCCCGCGCCATGGCGAACGCCTCCCATTCCGGCGTCCACTCCCGTTTCAAGAGCAACTCTTCGATCCGGTACGCATGGAAAAAATCATGGAGCGCCACGTGGCGAAACATGATGAACACCGAGTAGTGACTGTACTCCCCATGTTCGGCCGCGCGCTCCCAGTCCTGCGGAGCAAGTTGCCGAAGTCGCGCCACGAGCCGGCGGCGATCGTCCATATACAGATCGAGCGATTTCTCCAAATCCATCGCGAGCAACAGGTCGTCCGGGTCATTCTGGCCGGGATCATACGGCGTGATTACCGGCGCAGGCGCGGCGAGCATGGTATCCAGCCGCCCGAAAAAAAGATGATGTACAACCGCCAGATGGCAAGCGTGTTCGTGGGCCGACCATTTGCCTGGCGCGGGCCGTCGCTTGAGCACCGCAGGCGGAACTTCGCGAACCAGAGGCAGAATAACGGCCGGAGCCCGTTCCAGCGCTTCAATCACAGCTGTTCTGGTATCCATAATCTATATTCCTCGTTCGGAGTTCGGCCAGCGGTCCAACTCCCTCCATCAGTATCTTTGGCTATCCTCAACGAAGTGATATTCGCCATCAATAATGCCGGATGCTGTTCCCGCTTCTTCTGCGTCTGGAACATGGATGAAAGCTCGCGCCTTCTCCATCTCGCCAACCTCAAATACGAAGAGCACGTTGTTCGGGTTTTTCACGCTTCACCGGAGACGGTGCTGTAGCTGTAGCCTCGCCCTTTGTTTAGGCCGACCCGCCTAAACCAGTCCTTCCGCTCAGCGTGCCGTGGAGACCGCCATGCCGGCTTGAAGCGATTCGGGGCTTTTTAGGACCGGAATCCATTTCTCCCGTAACGCCGCAAATTCCGGCCAGTTTTTCTTGGAAACGGGATCGGAGGGCGGAAGACCGAGCTTCTCGAAATTCTTGTACTGCCCTTTTTGCAAAATGCGAAAGTCCAGATGCGGACCGGTGGAGAGACCCGTGCTCCCCACCAGCCCGATCGTCTTGCCAATTTCGATGTGTTCCCCGGCGCGCACGAACATGCGCGAAAGGTGCAGGTACATGGTTTCGTAACCATTGGTGTGGGCGATCTGCACCATGTTTCCTTCCCCGCCCTTGCGGCCCACGAATAGCACGCGGCCGGCGCCGATCGTTTGCACCGGCGTGCCGATCGGCGCGCCATAATCCGTGCCCATGTGCGCGCGATAGGTTTTCAGAATGGGGTGAAAGCGCGCTTTGCTGAAATGCGAAGTAACCGCGGCGCCGAACTTCAGCGGCGAACGGAGAAACATCTTCTGGAGCGATTTCCCATCCGCGGTGTAATACCCGGGCCGCCCGGCGGGGTCGTGGAACAGCAGCGCCTGGTATTTTTTCCCAGCATTGTCATATTCGGCGGCGAAAACCTTTCCATAGCCGGCGGTCTGGCCATTTGCATATTTTCTCTTTTCGAGGACTACGCGAAACGTGTCGCCCTTGCGGGGATCGGTGTAAAAGTCCATATCGTAGCCAAAGATCTGCGCCAGGCGCATTGCCAGCTCAGCGGATTCGCCCGCCTCTTCGACGGCGTTGAAGAGAGAATCATCCACCCGCCCGGATACCGCGGTGAGTTCCGTCCGGGAAGGAATTTCCTTTACCAGCGCGGAGAAACCCTTTTCTTCGGGGACGATCTTCAACATGCGGTCGGTATCGATCTTGTAATCGATTTCGCGAATCACGCCTTCCACCGAGCGCCCCACGGTGATGGTGTTTCCAGCGCGCACCTGGCGAAGATTGAAAGCCCGTTGCGCGGCCACGGATGCATTGGACGCTTCTTCGGCTGTCAACCCGAATTTTTGCAGAGCAGCCATAAAATTCTCTCCCGCGGGAACTTTCCTTTCCGTGGGCAAAATCATCTGCTCGCGGATGCGCTGCGCTTCCGCCTGCGCCAGTTGCACCTGGCGCTGGAATTCCGCCGCCGCGGCGATCCGCGCATGAAAAACATAACCGAGGGTAACCGCTCCGGCGGCCAACACCATTCCCAGCAAGATTAGAAAGCGTCGATGCAATGGTTCCCCCCTGCCACTCGCAACATTTCCCGCCGCAGCTTGCTACCACCTTGGCAAACACGCGGCGAACCCAAGCTAGCAGCTTATCCTACTGGATGTTTTTGTCCCATCTGGAGCTCCAGGTCAAACGACATTCCGAGCATGTGCGCTCAATCATCTACCTGTGTGAACAATTTAGTGATTTGCGATGAGCAAAAAAAAGCACAGCCAAGATGGGCTGTGCCGCCAAAGATGCAAAACCTCGGATGTGACGGTTAATTGCCGCCGCTGATGACGCTTAATTCGTTGCGCTTAACCAAGCCGGCAAAGTAATTTTGCTCGCGCAGATTGCGATAGATGCGTCCCGCGACTTCCGCGGCCGTGGGGCCTTTCACGCGGCGGGTGTTGCCACGAAGAAGAACGGCCAGTGCAATTCTGGGATGCGCTTCGTCGGCATAGGTGACGAACCAGCCGATGTGCGAAGGGTGGCTATGATCATCGCAGGTGCCGGTTTTCCCGAGCGGCATTTCGTCCCCGCCCCGGTCGTAACTGGACTTGCCTGTTCCATAGAGCACCGCGGCGAGCATGCCTTCGCGAATTTCCGGAAGGATGGGACCGATATTCAATTCACGCTTGATGCGCGGTTCAAAATTATCAACTTCTCCCTGCGTGCGCGGATACTGCAAATAGTAGAGCGTCCCGCCATTGGCAAAAGCAGCCGCAAGAGAAGCAAGTTGCAGCGGTGTCATCTGAATTCCTTCGCCATAACTGGACATGCGGGCGACACCGCCATACGCCGGGGCTTGCATGGGAAACGAGCCGGGGTGTTCTTCCGGCAAATTGTAACCAGCGAGTTCGCCGAGGCCGAGCAGGCGGCCGTATTTTGAAACGGTGTCAAAGCCCATGCGGCGGCCGAGCTCTTCAAAAAATACGTTATTGGAATGCGCCATGGCTTCGGTGAGATTCATGTACTTGCGGCGGCTCACCTTGAGCATGGTGTCGCGAGTGATCACATTTTCTTCAAGCGCTGCGATGGCGATGGCCGGCTTGATGGTGGAGCACGGAATGTAACCGTCACCAAAGGCAATCTTTTGATTGACGATGGTGAGGATGCGTCCGGTGTTGGGATCTACGGCGACGACTGCACCATTGTAGCGGCCAAGACCAGAGACCGCGGCCTGGCGGACAATGGGGTCATCAAATGTGGAAATATCGGAACTCGAAGAATCAGCAAAAGTGGGGACGCCGCCGCGAGACCGAGAAGCCGCAGAATGATGGCGCGCGGAATGCACGGATTTGGCAGCCGGCTTCTTGGGAGCCGGGGCGGCGGGTACCGTAACTGCTGTTACGGCGGCTAGCCCAGCCAACAGTGCGACTCTTGTGAATCGTTTTCCGGCGGCAATAGCACCATCGGGAATCTGTGCTACACGAGCGGCCATCAATTTTTCAAATTGCTGCAACACTACACCTCAGATGCTGTTCAACTTGCCGCTTTCAGCGAGGGAGGTAAGTTGTACCCCAAGACTGATATGCGGTCAACGCGCAATTAGAATTTATTGCATGCACGCGGCCAAAGAGGAACGCGCTTGATTCGATGCGACTTAGCTGCGCTGCTAGTTTTCGCATCGCATCTGAGGGCATAGCTCTGCTCTCAGATTGCAACGTAGTCTAAGCTTGATAAGGATGCCAGCACAATAGGCAACTCAGGCCAGTACGAGGCTATGTGCTTTGTATTGAACTCTGTACGGAGGTACAGCGAAAGTGATTCTACCTGCGCTTGCGCCCAGCCAGGATGGCCATGCGGGCTTGGCAGTCCTGGCAGTCTGTCGCATCTTGATACGCGTGCAACCTGGTCAGACTGCGGTCACAATCGTCCGAGAGAGCATACTTCCAGTGCAACAGAAAGAGGCGCCCCGACCGGGTCGGGGCGCCTCTAAGGGGAAACTCACTGCCAGGATGGCCTGAGCCACGGGCCTGTGCCGCAGGTCAGCGGGTCGGGCGTGCGCCAGCGGTTGCGGCGGAGGCCTTGGCGGGGGCCTTATCCGCAGGTGCCGGAGCTGCGTGGCCATTGGGGCCAGGTGCCACGGAATTGTGCGAATTGTCCGCGCCAGGGATTCCCATTTTCTTGCGCAGGGCGGTTTGTAACTTTTCGCAAATGTCCTTGTTTTCCTTGAGGAAAGTGCGGGCATTTTCGCGGCCCTGGCCCATGCGCTCAGAACCGAAGCTGAGCCAAGTGCCGGATTTTTCGATGAGGCCCGTGTCCACGCCGAGATCGATGAGATCACCTTCGCGGGAGATGCCTTCGCCGTAGATGATATCGAATTCGGCTTCCCGGAACGGCGCAGCTACCTTGTTCTTCACCACTTTGGCGCGGGTGCGCGAGCCGACAACTTTGTCGCCTTCCTTGATGGCCTGGATGCGGCGAATATCCACGCGCATGGAGGCGTAGAACTTCAGCGCGCGGCCGCCGGTGGTGGTTTCCGGATTGCCGAACATGACCCCGATTTTCTCGCGGATCTGGTTGATGAAGATGAGGCAGGTGCGGGACTTGGAGACGATGCCGGTGAGCTTGCGCAGCGCTTGCGACATCAAGCGCGCCTGCAGGCCCATCTGCGGATCGCCCATGTCGCCTTCCAGCTCGGCCTTGGGCACCAGCGCGGCGACGGAGTCCACAACCACGATGTCCACGCCGCCGGAGCGGATCAGCGCTTCGGCGATTTCCAGGGCTTGCTCGCCGTTATCGGGCTGCGAGACCAGCAGGTTGTCCACGTCGACGCCGAGCTTCCGGGCGTAAATGGGATCCAGCGCGTGCTCGGCGTCGATGAAGGCCGCCTGGCCACCGAGCTTCTGGGCCTCGGCAATGACGTGGAGCGTCAAGGTGGTCTTACCGCCGGATTCCGGGCCGTAAACTTCAATCACGCGACCCCGGGGGAAGCCGCCGACGCCCAGAGCCGCGTCCAGCGAGAGGCATCCCGAAGGAATTACACTGACGGGCACCAAAACCTCCCGGTTGCCCAGGCGCATGATGGAACCCTTGCCAAAGGACTTTTCGATTTGGGCTATCGCTGCTTCAAGTAATTTTGCTTTTTCGTCGGACATCTCACACCTCGGTGGAGGAAAGTTGGAATCTTAAGCTGCGGGGCCGGTAGCCGGGATCTGCGCCGGGAAAAACGCAGAAACCTTTGCGGGGACTATTACGATAGTCGTAGTTTACCACTTTACGCATCGCAACAATACCCCTTTTTGCTGGCAAGCCCCGAACTGCGTGAAGCCTTCAACGTTCTGGTGCCCGCGAAGTCGAAGATCCCAGCCTTGCCGGTGCGGTCGACCAACCCGTGTTCGAGTCTCTCATGTTCGATACAGCCTGGAACATGGGTCAGAAAAGCTGGCACGGTGCACCTGTTGAAAACTTCGAGGGGCACAATAGCACTGGGGCGAACAAAAGGCAAACATTATTTTCGCCTATTGTTCGCCTATGGAACAGGGGGCAAGCAAGCGTGCTAGTCGGGCAATCCCAAGCGCTGCAAGTCCTCATCTTGCCAACCAGCGTCTGCGATCATGGCGCGGAGTGTGCCGATCGGGAATGTGTCGTTCAAGCCGTGATAGGCCACAACAACGCGGCGGCCGTCGGCGTGACGGAAGATGCGATGACTTCCGCGCACGCGCTGAAGGGTAAACCCATCATGTTCCAGAGCTCGGATAAACTGGCGGGCAGACAGCCCGCGCGGCACGCGGGTCATACGTTAACGACAACAGCAGGTTCCGGCAGTTCAATCGTACCTTGGGCCACCGGGATTTGTTCGCCTGCTTCGATGAGATCCTGAACATACAGGTCAATAGCCTCACGCAGATTCGCGAGCGCCTCGTCATACGTGTGGCCCCAGGTGTGGCACCCCTTGAGCGCCGGACAGGAGGCGTGCCAAGCATCGCGGCCATCCTCGAATTTGTCCGGCTCGATTGCAACCTTGAAAACGTAGGATTTCATCGGACACCCGTTCGTTCGGTCTTGACGCTTGCAAAGACCTAGATGGATTATCTCACGAGACGCGAACAGCTGCGGTCACATTCGTCTAGTTGGTTGCCTGCTCTTGAGGGAAGCATGCGCACATCATACCAAGGAGGACAACCAGCCATGTGAGCACAAGAAAACAAACGAAATCGCAGACGTCCGGGCTGTTAAGTGCTTTGCTCGGAGTATAGCCCATGCCAGCGTTTCCGAGCGGCACGAGATTGAGATCTGAACTGGCTGGGTCGCCATGAACGAGGTGACTCAGAGTTTCACAAACCTCTCTTGCCTTTTTCAAATCCACTTTCTGATCGCTTATTGTTTCCAGCATAGATGCGAGGCTTGGGCGTTCACGGAACTTCCAGCCTTCCTTCCAAACCGCTATCGCCGATGAGTTTTTCTGCAAATAGGAGATGATGGCCGCCCTCTCCATGAGCGGACGAAGAAGGACAGCAGAAGCAAACAAATATCCCTGACGTACTAATTCCCGTATGCTCAAAGCAAGATTGAGTCCTTGCGGAATGATCTGGCTGGCGGCCAGTTGAAGCTCGCTCAGACCGCCCTGCATCGTCGCAGCAGCGACGCGACTATTCTCCTGCATGGTAATAGAAATCATTTGATCGAAATGAAAAACCGACGGCCTACCCAAGTAAGGTTCATCGTCGGGTGTGAAGATGATGCCGCGGAATTTTTCGTCAGGCACAGTGCACCTCAAGAATGAGAGCTTCGTTCATATGAGCAAGTTATTTCAGTGACATTCGCTGGGCTAGTTGTAAGTATAAAACCCGCGGCCGGATTTGCGGCCGAGCCACCCGGCGGCGACGTATTTTTTCAGCAGCGGGCAGGCGCGATATTTCGGGTCGCCGAGGCCTTCCTGTAAGACCTGCATGATGTCCACGCAGACATCCAGCCCGATAAAATCGGCCAACTCCAGCGGGCCCATGGGATGGTTCATGCCCAGCTTCATCACCGCGTCAACCGCCTCCGCGGTGGCCACGCCTTCCATCACGCAGTACGCGGCCTCATTAATCAGCGGCATCAGCACGCGGTTCGAAACGAACCCCGGCGCGTCGTTCACCGCGACCGGGGTCTTGCCGAGTTTTTTGGCCAGCTCCAAAGTGGCGGTAAACGTCGCCTCGCTGGTTTGCAGCGCGCGAATCACTTCCACCAGCACCATCACCGGCACCGGGTTCATGAAATGCATGCCGACGAACCGCTCGGGGCGCCCGGTCAGCGCAGCAAGTTTGGTCATCGATATGGATGATGTATTACTTGCAATGATCGCTTCGGGTCGCAGCACGCGATCCGCCTCCGCAAGAACAACGCGTTTGATTTCAATCTTCTCCGGCACCGCTTCCACTGCAAAATCCGCGGCGGCAATGCCCGCCATTTCGGTCACCGAAGTAACGCGCCCGAGCACTACCGCGCGCTCCGCTTCAGGCAGCTTCCCTTTCTTGATTTCGCGGTCGAGGTTCTTGCCGATGGTTTCCAGCGCACGATCCAGAAAGCGTTGCTCCACATCGCGCAGAATTACCTTGTACCCCGCGCGCGCAAACACGTGCGCGATGCCGTTGCCCATGGTCCCCGCGCCCAGCACCGCCACCATTTTGATTTTTTCCACGCTCATCGTTGCTCCCAAAAATTACGCCGGCGGCGTTGCTTCCAAAACCTCGCGGACAATCTCGCGCGCGGCGGATTCGTCGCTGGGGCGAACCAACAAGCGGAGGTCCAGACCAGATTCCACGCTGTGAATACGAATGTCATTTTCACGCAGCGCATCGCGCAGGAAGCTCGCTTGCCGGGTTTCGGCTCCGCTCCAGACTTCACAAGTCATTTCTTCCTCGCCATCCGCTATGTTCTTGCACAGCTGGCCGCCGTCTTCGCCATCGTCTGCGGGAAGCTCTAGCTCTTCCGACTCCTCCTCCAAGAGTTTTTCCAGGATTCCTCGTGCTGAAGCGAGGTCTGAGGAGAGAACAGCCACTTGGTATCCAAACCGTACCATCGCCTGTACCGGGAATGGATCCCCGCGCCGAACGCCCGGAGATGTGCCCATTGGCTGGTCGAAGTAGCGTATGTCCGCCGCTTCGAGTTCTTCGAGCAGTGTTGTGTGCAGCGCGAGGTCTTCACCCTCCCAGAGTGGCACCAAGTGGCCACTCGGAATGCCTTTCGAAACGGCTTTTTCAGCCTCGGGCAGGCCGGGCATCAAAGGTACGTCGCAGTCGGCGCAGCGGGCGAAGCCTTGGCGGTATTCCGCTTTGCACTGGGGGCAGTATTTCATGACTAGTATCTCTCTATAGCCAAGGCCACAGCATTGCCGCCGCCGAGGCAGAGGGCGGCGATGCCGCGTTTCAAGTTGCGGCGCTGGAGTTCGTAGAGAAGCGTGACCAGGATGCGTGCCCCACTCGCGCCGATGGGGTGGCCGAGGGCTACTGCCCCGCCGTTCACATTGACTTTCTCGGGGTTGAGTCTTAGCTGGCGCGTCACCGCGATGGCGGCAACGGCGAAGGCTTCGTTGAGCTCGACCAGGTCGACGTCCTTCTGACGATCCCAGCCGGTTTTGGAGAGGAGCTTTTCCACGGCGTCGACTGGCGCCATCATGACCCATTTGGGTTCGACGCCGCTGACGGCTTGCGCCACAATTCTTGCGATGGGCTGTTTGCCGAGTTTTTGCGCGTTGCGTTCGCTGGTCACGATTAGCGCGGCGGCTCCGTCGTTCGTGCCTGGCGCATTTCCCGCCGTCACCGTGCCGTCTTTCTTGAACGCGGGCTTGAGCTTCGTGAGTGCTTCCATCGAAGTATCTTCACGGGGCGATTCATCGTGCTTGAAGAGGACCGGATCACCTTTTTTCTGGGGGACTTCGATGGGGAAAATTTGCGAATCGAAAAAACCCGATTTGCGCGCTTGCACGGCTTTTTGATGGCTCTCGTACGCAAATTTATCCTGCTCGGCGCGCGTGATGCCGTACTTTTCGGCGACCAGTTCCCCGGTCATGCCCATGTGAAAGTTTTCGTACGCGTCCCACAAGCCGTCATTGATCATCGAATCGATGAGTTTGCCGTCGCCAATGCGGTAACCCGTGCGCGCTTGCATCAGCAGGTATGGGCAATTGGACATGGATTCCATGCCCCCGGCCACGACGATCTCGCTCTCGCCAAGAATCACCGCTTGCGCGGCCAGCGCCACCGCTTTTAGCCCCGAGCCGCACACTTTATTGATGGTCATGGCGGCGACGCGCGGATCGCAGCCACCTTTTAGCGCGGCCTGCCGAGCAGGATTCTGCCCCAGCCCGGCTTGCACTACATTGCCGAGAATCGCTTCATCGATTTGTTTGGCATCGATCCCCGCACGGCGTGCGGCTTCCCCTACGACCTTGCCGCCGAGCTCCGGCGCGGAGAAGGAAGCGAGACCCCCTTGAAATTTCCCGACAGGAGTGCGAACAGCGCTGAGGATTACGGGAGTTTCCATGATGGCGCGGCCTCCAGAGCAGCAGCGCGCCTATTATACCGCGATGCACGAGGACGAGCTTGCCGCAGGGGCGGCCTTCACGACGCCTTCTTTAGTTATGCCGGACGAAACGAGCGAGGGCGCCCCGCTCCGGTCGGTGCGCCCTCCGGGTGCAACCACATTTTAATTTGCGGCGGCGGCTTCCGCTGCTCCGGGCTGCCCTTCATCGGCGCTCGGACCATAGAGCGCGGGCACGGGGACCCCCAGCAAACGGTAATACACGGTGAGCTGCGCGCGATGATGGATGATGTGATTCAGGATCATTCCGCGGATGCAGCCGACGCGCGGCAAGGTGAAAATCGTTTTGCCGCCAGCCAGCAGCGTCCAGTTTTTCAGCATGTCCGCGTCGCTGGCGGAGGCGATTGCCGCGCGCGTCTCGGCCACGCCTTTGTCGAAGGTGGCCAGCAACTCTTTGCGATTTTCTATCTTCGGAGGCTCATAAGTGGCGCCACCGGGAGGGGCGTAGTCAAATTGCTCGGTATTGAGAGTCATCACCGCCCATCCCGGCATGGTCGCGATATGGCTGACCAGCCAGCCCACGGTGCCGGATTTCTCGTGCGGCTTCCAGCCGAATTTGTCCTCGGGGACGCGCTCGAGAGTTTTTCGCGTGTTTGCCATTTCCTGGTCGAATTCAGGGAGCATTGCTTGGCCGATGGTCATGTATTCCTCCACGTGCGGAAAGATTGGGATAGAGCGCGGGAATCATAGGCGAATAAAAAGCGAATGTCAAGCGCCACTTGCCAGTCATAGGTTCCTGCGCCGCCCGTTTGGATGCAAGCCTAACCTAGCAGGTCACATGAATGCCAAGTGAAATTCCGCGCCCTTGCGAGAAACCTGGCGCAAGCGCAAAATGCAGGCATGGCACACCAATTGACGACGTCTTATTTGAACGATTCCATCGGCGTATTCCGGTATTACAAGAAACTTGCGGAGCGGGCGATGGAACAGTGCCCGGACAAAGGACTATTTGCGGCGCTGGACGGTGAATCGAATTCGATTTCGATCATCGTGAAGCACATGGCGGGGAACATGCGCTCGCGCTGGACAGATTTTCTCACCACGGACGGCGAGAAACCGAACCGCCATCGCGATACGGAATTTGAAGAGCCGCCGCAGACGCGCGCCGACTTGCTCGCGCTGTGGGAGGCGGGCTGGAAAATCGTGTTCGCGGCGCTGAAACCGCTGAAGGAGGAGGATTTGGCGCGCACCGTAACCATTCGCACCGAGCCACATTCCGTGATGCAGGCGATCAACCGGCAAATCGCGCACTATTCCTACCACACCGGGCAGATCGTATACCTGGCGAAGCATTTTTCCAGCGAGCGCTGGACCGCGCTGACCGTGCCGAAGAGAAAATCCGCCGAATTCAACGCCAAGGTAGCCTCGGGAGAAATGTCGCAACGCTGATACCCGGCTGCAAGCCTTCGCAGCCTGCATTTCCCCTGCACTCCGAAATTCGATACCCTTCTTGAATCATGGCCACGCTGTTTGAGATGGAGCCGCCGAATAATGGCGGGCTAAGACCGAATGACGCGCAGCGGCGCGCGATCACCCATAGTGAAGGGCCCCTGCTGGTGATTGCGGGCGCGGGGACCGGGAAAACGCGGGTGATCACGGAACGCATCCGCTACTTGCTGGAATCAGACGCGTCGCTGCTGGGGCAGAACATTCTGGGGCTGACGTTCACGAAGAAGGCTGCGGGGGAGATGAAAGCGCGCGTGGTAAAGGCCGCTGGCGAGCGCGGCAAGGAAGTGATGCTGGCAACCTTTCATTCGTTTTGCGAGACGCTGCTGAAGGAGGTGGAGCCGAACCGCATCGCGCTGGAATCGGTAGACCATTGGATTCTGCTGCGGCGAAATCTGGCGCGGCTGAAGCTGGATAAGTATCGCAGGCTGGCGGAGCCGGGGCAGTTCTTGAGCGATTTCATTGCATTTTTTTCGCGGTGCCAGGATGAACTGGTATCCAGCGAGGAGTACCAGAAATACGCGGATGAATTGAGGGTGACCCTGGAGGCGGAACGCAGCGCGCTGGACGAAGATACCTACCAGGAGCGCGCCGAGCAGGTGACGCTGCAACAGGAAATTGCGCGGGCCTATCTGGCAAGCGAAGAGTTGCTGCGGGAAAAGAAGGCCGTGGCGCTGAACGGACTAATCGCGGAAGCGGTGGCGCTGCTGCGGAAGGATGCGAAGCTGCGCGGACAACTGCAGGAGCGCTACCGGCACATCCTGGTGGATGAATTCCAGGACACGAACATCGCGCAACTCGAGCTCCTGCACCTATTGGCGGCGGAGCCGCGGAACATTGTAGCGGTGGGCGACAACGACCAGGCGATTTATAGGTTTCGCGGGGCGTCATTCGGGAGCTTCAAACTATTCTTGGAGCGGTTTGCGGGATGGAAGACGGGAAAAGATTCCGGGCCGTTTCGCGTGGCACTGACCGAGAATTACCGGTCCACGCCGAATATTTTGCGGGTGGCAACGCAGGTGATCGCGCAGAACGAAGTGAGCGCGGACTTTCCGAAGAAAGTGCTCTCGGCCACGAAGACGGAAGGCGAGCGTATTCGCATCGCGGAGATGGCCACGGCGGAGGATGAAGCGGCTTGGGTGGCGGACGAACTGGAGCGGCTGCACGGGCCCTCACATGGAACTGCACAGCGCTGGAAGAATTTTGCGGTGCTGTACCGGCAGCATGCCCACCGCGATCATCTGGTGGAGGAGTTGTCGCGCAGGAAGATTCCTTTCGTTATTTCGAAACTCTCGATTCTGGAGCATCCGCTGGTGCGGGATGTGCTGGCGTATTTGCGCTTGATTGCAGCGCCGTATGACGACATCGCCTGCGCGCGGGTGCTGGCGGCGCCGGCGTGGCACCTGGAGGCCGCGGATCTGGTGCGGCTGACCGAGCGGAAGAAGCGCGGCACGGCGCTCTATGATGTTTTACAGACGCCACAATCGGAGCTGGCGTTCGATGCTTCGCCCGCGGCGATTGGTGAATTGCTGGAATTTCTATCGGCGCAACGGAAGACTCTGAAGCGGCGGACAGCGCGGGAACTTCTTTCGGAGCTGACCGAGTGGCTGGAAGTGCCGCGACGCGCGGGCCCGCAGGATCGCAAATACGTTAATCAGCTGGCGCAGTTTGTGAAAGATTGGGAGGCCAAGAGCGAAACGCGGGGACTCGCGGAATTTCTCGAGTATCTGGATTACTTCGCGCAAGCCGGCGGCACGCTGAGCTTGGAAGACGATGCGCCGGGGGACGCCGTGCAATTGATGACCGTGCACGGAGCCAAGGGGTTGGAGTTTCCGCATGTGTTTCTGCTGCGGGTGAATCAGAATGCCTTTCCGGTGCGCGACCGGTCGCCGCTGTTTGAATTTCCGATCGCGCTGATGAAGGAAGACCTGCCTGCGGGACAATTTCACATTCAGGAAGAGCGGCGGCTGTTTTACGTGGCGCTCACGCGCGCGGAGCAGCGCCTGACGATCACCACGCTGACGGAGAAAAAAGGCAAAGTACCCACGTTTATCGAAGACATCGTGATGGAAGCGGGGGTGAAGCGGCGCGACGTGCTGCAAATGGCGCCGAAACGGACTACACGGGAAAGCGCGCCGGACAAAGGGGAGCCGGTAAGCGATCCGGCGCTCTTCCCTGCCGCGGTCACGCCGCCCAGGATTTATTCGCGGATCGCGCGGTGGGCCGAAGAGTTTCATCCGGCGACGCCGGAACCGCTGAAGCTGAGCGCTTCCGCGGTGGAGAACTACGGAAGATGTCCGCAGCAGTATTTGTTCAGCCACTTGTGGTCGCTGCGCGAGGGCCCGCGAGCGACCTTGAGTTTTGGCAGCGTGATGCACACAACCATCAAGCGCTTCGTGGAGCAATTGAAGAAGGGCGTGAAGCTGCCGTTCAGCGAGGTGCGGGGGATATTTGAGGCGGAATGGACTTCGGCGGGATATGAGGACGAATATCAGGAAGCGGAATACAAAAAGGATGGAATCGAGCAACTGAAGGTATTCCACGCGGCGATGGTGGCCGGGCCGCCGCAGGTGTGCGATCAGGAAAAAGGGTTTGAGCTGCCGCTGGAGAATAATGTCATCGTCGCCGGGCGCATTGACCAAATTAACTCGCTGGGGCGCAACGATGTGGAGATCGTGGACTACAAAACCGGGAAGCCGAAAAAAGATGCGGATGCGCGCAAGGATTTGCAACTGAGCATCTACGCGCTGGCGGCGAAAGAGATTTTCGAGCTGAATCCCGTGCGTTTAGTATTTCACTACTTGCAGAACAATCAGATTCAAGTCACGACGAGGGATGCCAAACAGCTCGACGAAGCCCAGAAGGTGATTCAGGAAGTGGCGGCGGATATTCGCGCAGGGGAGTTCCCGGCGAAGCCAGGATTTGTGTGCCGGAGCTGCGCGTACAAGCCAATCTGTCCGGCGCATGAAGAAGCGCTGAGCCCGTTGTGAGGAACGAATGCGGTCCCGATTAAAGAAAAAAAGCAGACGGTCCGCTAGCGCGGAGCGGCGCCGGAGTAGTAGCCCTGGCGGGTGAGGATGTTGAGGCCCTCGCGCGTTACTCGAACCTCGATGGAATGGTAGTCTTTACCGCGGTCGGTGCCGCGCGGCGAGTAAGCCAGGGTGTACTGATTGCGGGCCTCTTCGGTAACCCTGGAGTAAAGCTGTTCAAACGTGGCGTGCTTCACGCCGAAATAGACGTCGCCGCCGGAATCGTGAGCGTAATCCACGAGCCGGCTGAACTTTCGGTCGAAATACGCGTTGCCGGCAGCAATGCTGTAGACGGAGACTCCGTATCGGAGAAGCACCTCGATCGTATTCTTGTAGCTATAGGTGTTGAACTTTGCGCCATTCTGGCCGTCGGAAATGAGCAGGATGATTTTGCGGCGGTCGCGGCCGCGATCTTTGAGGAGCAGCGCGGCGTTGTAGACGGCGTCGTCGAGAGTCTTGGTGATCTGACCCTTGATGACTCGCATGGACGCCGGAACGTTTGGCGCGCCTGGCGCGGGTTGATTGTTGATGGCGGGGCCTTCGAAGGGACCTCCGGAGGGAGGCGCGGACGATTCCATATCCAGCCTGGTGCGCTTTAGCTCGGTGAGGAGTTTGTCCTGGTCGGTGCTGAATCCTTTGCCTTCGTGGAAGTACTGATCGAACCGGCAGATGAAAGCTTCATCCTTGACGCTCATGCCGGCGACGATAGCGCGAAGGCTGGCTTCGACCTGATTGCCATCTCTTTGCTTGAGATCGTTATCGACCAGCACGACCATGGAGAGCGGGAAGGCTTCCACGATAAATCGGTCAACGGTTTGTTCGACATCGTCTTCAAAGATGCGGAACTCTTCCTTGTGAAGATCGGGGACAAGACGCCCGGATTTGTCCTTCACCGTGACGGGAACAATGACCAGGTTGACGGGTACGACGATTTTGGGACCTTGTGCGTTTTGCGGGGTTGCCGGCGATGCGGGCGATTGCGAAGAAGGCGTCGGGGTGGCGGGCGCGACCGGCTGAGGCTCCTGCGGATGTGCGTGAATGGCGAAGAATGAAAAGAGCAGCGCCGCGGCTGTACATGCGATTCTTCGTGGACTTTTCATGGTCAAGGGGCCAGACTTTCTGAGGTAATCCTTTGTTCGGCCAGTGCTGGCTACACATCCACTGCGCCAGCTCCCGGCATCCAACGGGACTGCAGCATCCCAGCTTCGTACACGGAATCGCCGGGAATCATCTTACGCGTGACCGCAGAGCGGCCACTTGAACAAGGAAAGCATACATGCATTCTATCCGCAAGTTTGCAGTGCAGTGCGTTGCGTTGAGTCTCGCCGCCGGCATGCCAGGGGCGGCGTGGCCGCAAGAACCTGTTGCGCAAGGCCCCATTCTGAAATCGCAGGTGAACCTGGTAAACCTGTTCGTAACCGTGCGTGACAAAAAGAAGAGTGTGGTGACCGACCTAAAGCAGGAAGATTTCAAGATTGCCGAAGACGGTCAGGATCAGAAAATTGCCTTCTTCTCGAAAGAAGTTAAGCTGCCGATCACCATGGGGTTGCTCCTGGATACCTCCGGCAGCGAACAAACAATGCTGAGCTCGATCCAGGACGCGGGCAGTCGATTTTTCAGGCGCGTGCTGCGCAAAGGCGACGAGGCCATGGTGATGTCGTTCGCCTCGGACGTGGACCTCTTGTCGGACTTTACAGATGACGGAGGACAGCTAGACCGGGCCATCCACAGCGCCCGCATCAGTATTCCGGACCAAGGCATGCGAGGCGGTAACCCCGGTCCGATCGGTTCGCGCCAGATTACTGGCACCGCACTGTACGATGCGATCTACCTGGCGTGCGGCGAAAAGCTCACTTCCGAAACGGGGCGCAAAGCGCTGGTGATTGTGACCGACGCGCAGGATGAAGGCAGCAAGGTGCGGCTGGAAGAAGCTATCGAGGCGGCACAGCGCACCGACACGGTAATTCATGTGTTGCTGGTGATCGACCCGCGGTTTGGCGGAAACCGGATGGTGGGGCAAAAACTTGCGGATGATACAGGTGGGCGCGTGATTTTCGTGTCCTCGGAGAGGAGGCTGGAAGAAGCGTTTGATACCATCTCGGAAGAGCTGCGCAGCCAGTACACCCTGGGCTACTACCCGACCAACACTTCGCATGATGGAAAATTCCGGAAGATTAAGGTCGAGATGAGCAATCACGATCTGCACGTACTCGCGCGCCGCGGATATTACGCGCCCAAGGGCTAGACGAATTCTTGCGGGCGGACGGCAGCCGATGCGTGGTACGGTTTGCTGTCCCGGGTTTTTAGATCTCCGAAAACCTGTTTGATTTTTCCCTTCAGCGGATTTCCCCAGTAAAAAAGGCGAAGGCTTTGGCGGCGTCCAGCCTCGGCAAAAAATTGCAATTGCCTCGGGTCATACAATGCCGCGAACTTCGCGCTTACTTGGGTGAACCGGGAGCCGGCTGAACGCTGGAGTCACGGTTGGCACGAGCGTAGTAACCACGGCGGGCGCGAACTTGATAGCCCTTGTGATCGGGGGTTTCGATACGGATCTTGTGGTACTTGCCATCGACGATGAAATTATTTGGGTTGTACGTGATGGAGTACTGATTGCGCAGTTCGTCGCCGATATCCTGGAAAGATTGGTCGAGGTCGTCGACGTGATACGGGAAAAAGGCGCGGCCCCCGGTTTCTTCGGCGAGGCTTTGCAGAATTTTGTCGCCATCGGTGAGGAGATATTTGCGGTCGCCGGTTTTCGAGCGGTTGGGATCATCCAGGGAAACCCACTGCGTGCTGGTGCTGATGGTATAGATGACTACACTGATGCGCTGGGCCATTTCGATGGCTTCCGTACGCGTGTGCGTGGAGAGGTTGTCTTCGCCATCGCTGATGAGAATCATGACGCGGCGAACCACGTCCGGCTGATCTCCCGGGGGCCGCGGCGGATGGCTTAGTTCTTTTACGCAGGCATCGTAAATAGCATCGTAGACAGCGGTGCCGCCGCCGGCGCGCGTCTTGAGAATCTGATCGCGGAGGCTCCCCGCATCACCGGTGAAATCCTGAATGATTTGCGGTTCGTCATCAAAAGTCATGGCGAAGGCTTCGTCGCGGCCACGGCGCAGGACGCTGAAGAGGAAGTTGGTGGCGGCGTCCTGCTCGAATTTAAGGCGGTCGCGGATGCTGTTGGAAGTGTCGAGCAGCATGCCGATGCGCAACGGAAGGTCGGTCTGACGGCTGAAGTAGCGGATGTCCTGAGGAGTGCCGTCATCGAGGATCTTGAAATTGTTTCTTTCAAGTTCGGGGACAAGCTTGTTGCGGCGGTCCAGAACGGTGAAGAGGACGTCGACGAGGTTGACTTGCGAGCGGATGGTGGTCTGGCTTTTTTGAACTTGCTCCTGACTCGGCGCTGGGGGCGGCGGGGTGGACTGCTGCTGAGCCCGAATGCTACCGGCGTTGAAAAGGATAAAGACCGTGAGAAGAGCAAAAATAAGTCCGCGTCGCATGGGCATTGATTATAGGTACCCCGCCAGCGCAGCGTCAATTCGTTGGAAGTCTTCATTCGCGGCGGCGGCGAGATCTCTTAGAAATGCGCACAGTTCGGCAGGAAGCGGGGCGCGAACTTCGATCCATGCGCCGGACCGTGGCTGCGCGAAGCCGAGCTTTGCGGCGTGCAGGAAATTGCGGCCGAGGGGCGGAAGCGGCAGTTTTCCAAGACGCAGTTCAGTTGCCGCTCCGTAGAGCGTGTCGCCAACCACGGGATGCTTTAGCGCGGAGAAGTGCACGCGGATTTGATGGGTACGGCCAGTGTGGAGCTGGACTTCGACGAGCGTAGTGGAATCGAGGCGCGCGAGGGCGCGCCAGTCGGTGCGGGCCTCGCGGGGATTGCTGAGCGCTTGGCCGTGCCAGGTTTTGCGCTGCGTTGTCATGCGCGTGCGGTTTTTGGGGTCGCGGGCGATGGGCAGCTCGATGCGCCCTTGATCTTTCTCCAGAACGCCTTGCACCAGGGCGATGTAGGTTTTCTTAATGGTGCGTTGCCGAAAAGCTTCGCCGAGTTTGGCGTGCGCGTAGTCGTTTTTCGCGACGAGGATGACGCCGGAGGTTTCCTTGTCGAGGCGATGGACGATGCCCGGGCGGAGCAAATCGCTGGATTGCGAAAGTGACTGGCCGCGGCCAAGAAGAGCATTGACCAGCGTGCCGGTGGAGTTCCCTGCCCCGGCGTGGACGGTCATGCCGGCAGGCTTGTTGATGACCACGACGTCGTCATCTTCGTAGAGAACCTCGAGCGGAATGGCTTCGGGTTCGGCGCGAAGCGGGGGGCGCTGCTGCGCGTCCACTTTGATGCGTTCACCGCCACGGAGCTTGTGCGCACCTTTGGCGGGGCGGCCATCGACGAGGATGAGGCCAGCTTCGATAAGTTCCTGAACGCGGGTGCGGCTGAGTTCGGGACATTGCGTGGCGACAAAGCGGTCGAGACGTGTGCCGGAATCCGAGGAGGCGGCCAGGAGTTCGCGATGGGTGGCGGAACCGGGTGAAGGCACGGAATGATTGTAGCAAGGGGGATAG
>JBGOTL010000054.1:0-23538 GCA_041476465.1 Candidatus Acidiferrum sp.
AGGCTGACAGTGACGGCGCGGACAGCCGGGCAGAGCTGCTCGATGGCCTCGACATCCTCGAACACGAGAGGTTTGCGAGCGCGCTCTTCCGGAGTGAGCCGCCCGGTGTGAATACCGGGATCAAATTTGAAAATGAAGAGGGTTTCCGGCCCGTAGTCGCTCAGGTAGGAATTCACATCGTTATAAACACCGACCAGAATGGAGACCACGGAGAGCAGCGCGGTAATTCCAATGACCACGCCAAGCACCGTCAGGAAAGATCGCATCTTATTCTCGCGCAGAGAGGTGAGAGCCAACTGTGCGTTTTCCCTGATATGCATTCGCATCGCGATATCTACCCTCGCTAAATTTCCTGGCGCAGCGCTTCTATCGGCTCCAGGCGCGCCGCTTTCTGCGCTGGATAGACGCCAAAGAACAGGCCCACGGCGGCGGAGATGAGTTCCGCGATAACGACCGCGGAAATGGGGACAGACATCGGAACCGAGGTTGTGGCGGTGGTAAGCCCGGTGATGGCGTAAGCAAGGGCGACACCCATGGCGCCCCCGACCGCCGCCATCACGGACGCTTCCACCAAGAATTGCAGTTGGATGTCGCGGCGGCGCGCGCCCAGCGCCTTGCGAATACCGATCTCGCGCGTGCGCTCGGTGACGGTGGCCAGCATTACATTCATTATCACGACTCCACCAATGACCAAAAAAACCGAGACCACCCCGACCATGGCGATCGCGATGACGCCGGTAAGATTCTTCCAAAGGTCCATCAGCGTTGAGGCATCCAGGATGCCGAAGGCGTCCGGTTCATTGGGCTGTTGGTGGCGGCGCGCGCGCATCAAAACACGCGCCTCGTCCTGGGTCTGCTCCATCCAGTCCGCGCCGCGCGCCTGAATGTTGATCCACAAGCCCTGATAACCGCCGTAAATCTTGAGATACGTCTGTATGGGAATGTAGGCAAAATTATCCTGCGACTGCCCCAGCACCGTGCCGATGGGTTTGGCCACGCCAACGATTTGGAACGGCCGCCCATCGATGAGCATTTCACGCCCCATGGGGTCCACGTTCGGGAAGAGTTTGCTGGCCAGGTCGGCCCCGATCAGGGCGACCGTCGCATGATTTTGATCGTCACCATCGGAGATGTACCGCCCGTCGGCGGGTTCCTCGACGTCCATCTCCCCGATGTTTGCGGTTACTCCGCGAACGCTGGTGTCATCAATGCTCAGGGATCCGGCGCGAACCTTGGCGGAAGTGCGCACCTCAGCGCCCACACGCCGGGCCAGCTTCAAGTTGTCGCGCAGAGCTTCAAAATCGTCCCACGTGACGATTTTATTCCGCCGCGTGGCTTTGACGAACTCTTCCGCCTCCGTAAGAATGGGAAAGCGGGTCAGCAGGAACACGTTGGAGCCCAGATTGGCCACGCGATCGGCGATATAGCGGTTAACCCCGGAAATCAACGCAATGACCACAATGAGCGTGGAGACGGACAGGATGATCCCCAGAAGCATCAGGAAGGACCGCAGCTTGTGCGAACGCAGCGTCTCCAGCGCCACACTGATCGGTTCGCGCAACGGCAGGCGGCGTCTCATCCCCGCGTCTCCTTAGGCCTTGTTACGCCCGGGGCATGTAAAAGATTTCGCTTCGAGCGGCCAAAGATGCCGCGCCAGGCGCACGGCAGAGCAATGCGTCCCGGACCGCCCTGCCGATTTTCTCCATCCAACCGAAGTTCCATTGCAAACCTAAACTGATGGGTAACATACGCGTGAGTTTGCAAGGAAGCAAGACTCCAGCCGGCTGTAGATCAGTTCGGCGGCAGCACTTGTGATGCGGGGAATTCCTTCGTGTTACCATACAGCTTCGGTTGCCGAAACTTTTTCCATGACCCTCTCCCAAAAGACTTATTACGCGGACTATGCCGTTGTTGGCGCCGGAGTGGCGGGTTTGCGCGCGGCGATTGAGCTGAGCAAGGCGGGCAGCGTGCTGGTGCTGGCGAAATCGGACTTGAGCGATTCGGCCACGGCCTGGGCGCAGGGTGGAATTGCCGTGGCGCTCAGCGACGAAGACGAGATTGGCTTGCACGAGCAAGACACCATTAACGCCGGGGACGGCTTGTGCCGCCCCGAAGCCGTGGCGCTGCTGGTCGAGGAAGGTCCGAAGTACATCACGCAGCTGATCGAATGGGGCACGGAGTTCGACCGCGCGGGAACCAAGTTGGCGTTCACTCGCGAGGCGGCGCATAGCCGTTCGCGCATTTTGCACGCGCATGGGGATTCCACGGGCCGCGAAATCAGCCGGGCCCTGCTGGCTCGGGCGCACACCATTCCCCACCTGCACCTTCGCGCGCATGCCTTCACCACCGAGTTGATTATCGAATCCGGCCGGGCGGCTGGTGTGCGGTTTATTGATGAGACGGACGGGTCCATCCACGAAGTGCGAGCGGGCGCGGTGCTGCTGGCGACCGGCGGGCTAGGGCAAATTTACCGCGAGACGACCAACCCCGACATGGCCACCGGCGACGGCATGGCCATCGCGTATGAAGCGGGCGCGGTTCTCTCCGACATGGAGTTTGTGCAATTCCATCCCACGGCGCTGGCCATCAAGGGTGCGCCGCGATTTTTGCTGAGCGAGGCGTTGCGCGGCGAGGGTGGCATTTTGCGAAACATCAATCTGGACCGCTTCATGAAACGCCATCATGAAGCACAGGAGCTTGCGCCGCGCGACGTAGTGGCGCGCGCCATCGTCAGCGAGATGCACCGTACGCAAAGCGAGCATGTCTATCTGGACATGACGGAAAAGAGCGAGGAGTTCCTTAAGAAACGCTTTCCGCGCATCTATGACACCTGCCTGGGCTACGGCCTCGACCTTGCAACCGACATGGCCCCCGTTTGCCCCGCGGCGCATTACATGATGGGCGGGGTGAAGACGGACCTTTGGGGGCGCACCTCCATCCCTGGTCTGTATTCAGCCGGAGAAACTGCGGCCACCGGGGTCCATGGAGCAAACCGATTGGCGAGCAATTCCCTTCTCGAGGGGCTCGTATTTGGCGCGCGCTCCGGCCAGGCCATGATGCAGGACGCGCCGGTGGCAAAGCGTAACGCCGTGGGACTCCCCGGGAGTCCCGCGCCGAAACCCGGAAACTCGGTCGCCATACCTGTGGGAAAGCCTTCTGCCAAGCCGGCTGCATCCCCTGCCCTGGTAAAGATCCGCGATCTGATGTGGCGTCACGTGGGGATCATGCGCAACGGTAAGGAACTGGCTGCTGTGATCGAACAGCTAAGTGCGATCGCCTTGCCCAGCATGGAAAAACCAGGGCGCGCGGAATATGAGTTGCGAAACCTGCAAGCTTTGGCGCTGCTCATCTCGCGTTCCGCGCTGGCCCGCGAGGAGAGCCGCGGCAGCCATTACCGCTCGGATCTTCCGTATCGCAATGACGAGGATTTCAGCAAACACTCCTGCGTAGCGAAAGGAAAAGACGTCACGTTTGAAACCTAGGGCGGATTTCTCATCACGAAAGCGCGTATTTTCAAGACTAGTCCCGCTGCCATTGTCATCCTGAGCGAAGCGAAGGATCTCATCTGATCCACACCTCGGCGTAAACATTCATTTGAGATCCTTCTAGTTCGACTTCGTCGAACTCTCAGGATGACAGGGCTATTTATGGTTGTTGGCAGAGTCCAGGGAGACGAGATGGTGAGAAATACGGGCTAGGACGGAGAGACAGCGACCAACCCTACTCCAAGACTATCTACTTCTGCTGGGCTTGAAGCGCTTTAACAGTTTCCAAGAAGACATGGCCGACGATGGCCAGGCTGTTGGCGCTGACTTTGTCCAGCGTATCCTGCGGTGTGTGCCAGTAACCGGTGGCTACAAAATCGGTGATGACATCAACGGCGGGTACACCGCGTTTGAGGAACGACTGGTGGTCATCCTCACTGGCAGTCTGTTCGTTCACGAAGATTTCCTGATAGCCGAGCCGCGCGGCCGTCTTCCAGACCAGATCGGTGAGTGCTTTCGTGGAGTAGGAATCGCGCTTGATGCGCAGCGGGTGGCTGCCAACGATGTCCGCAAGGAGAAAGGCTTTCACCTTCGGCAGCTCCCCGCTGATGGCTAATTTCGCAGCCATCTCGCGGCTGCCGTAGCAGTTGTCCGGATCCACCCATTCCCGGTTGACAGCTTCTTCGCCATCCAGGAATGCAATCCACACCGCGTAGCGGCCGTGCTGCTGACACAGCAAGCGCGCCATCTCCAACATTACGCCGGTCGAGGAACCACCGTCGTCGGCTCCCACGAAATTGTCCAAGCGCTTGGTGTCGTAATGCGTGCCAAGCAGGATGATGCCGGGTTTCTCGCCGGGAATTTTGGCCAGAATATTTTTCATCGGCAAGCGGCCCGCGGGGGTGTCCGCGGAAAAGTCATCAGCCTCAACCACGCAGCCATAACTTTTCAGTTCCGCCACGATGTACTGCTGGGTTTGCGCGAGAGCCGCCGAGCCGGCGGGGCGCGGGCCGAAACTCACCTGCTTGGCGACATGCGCAAAAGCTTTCTTTCCATCGAAGCCGCCGCTTTTCTCCGGAGCGGGCGCATCCTCGGCGGCAAGCTGCGGCAGGACATTGGTTATGGAACCATTCGACGGCGGTTTCTTGGAGGGGTCGTTCGCAGCGACTCCGCTGGCCTTGCACCCTGCGAGGGCTGCGACCATAAGGCAGACTCCGAGCACGGCTGCCTTCGAACCTGAGCAGTTGCAATCCATTTAGCGGGCCTCCACGGTTTCGGCACTCCGGCGTTTATCACGATTCCGCACCACCACCCAGGACACGGCAACACCTAGAAAGTACAAAGCCAGCATCACCGCCATGAAGACCAGCATGGTCGTGGCATCCGGCGTGGGAGTGACGATAGCCGCGAGGATGGCAATGATTAAGATGGCATAGCGGAAATTCTTCAGAAGAAACTTTGGCGTGACGATTCCGAAAAGAGATAGGAAAAAAATCAAAATTGGAAGCTGGAAAACCAGTCCGAGGCCCAGGAGAATCACCAGAATCAGGTCGAAATATTCATTGATGCTGATCAGCGGCACCACCGGCCCCTGAAAACTGATTAGGAAACGCAGTACATACGGCAGCGAAACGAAATACCCGAAGGCGATCCCCGCAAGAAACAGGAATACCGTCGAGAACAAGAAACCGGTAATGGCGCCGCGCTCGTGCTTGTACAGCGCCGGAGCGACGAATAGCCAGATCTGATAGAGGATCCAGGGTGAGGCAATGACCAACCCGAGATATATGCTCAAGGTGATCAACAGGTTCAGATACCCCGCAGGATGCGTGTAGACCAGCTTCTCCGCGAGGCCTGCGTGGCGCAAAGCTTCAATCATCGGCTTGGTAATCCAGGTGACAAAATGAGGCGCGACGACCCACCCGATCAGCGCGCCGATCACCACCGAAATAAGCGAATTGACGATGCGTTTGCGCAGATCAACCAGGTGCTCGAAAAACGTCATCTGCGCTCCGGGCTCCTGGTCCGGGGTAACCGGCGAGGAAGCGCGCTCAGGCTGGTTGCTGTTTGTCATGGATGGGTTCTTCTCTGGCGGAACTCGATGAGTCCGCGGGTGCTTCTTCGGTGGAAGGAACCTGGGCAGCGCTCTCCGTATTGCCCTCGGGTGTTTCCTCCATGGCGTGACCCGAAGAGTGCGCGATAGACTCCGGCGGCGGCATGATTATCTGAGCTTCCTTCTGGCCGCTGTCAGCGGTCGGCTGGGCCACTTGCATCTCCGCTGATGCGGGTGTTTCCAGGGACTCCGGGGAGTTCTGGGTGGTAACAGATTCCGTAGCTGTTTGTTTCTTCCATTCCGCAGCGCGGGCCTGGCATTCCATGTCCCGCATCTCTTCTTCAAACGCAGACTTAAAGTCCGTGGAAGCTTTGCGGAACTCGGCCATGAGCTTCCCGAGGCCGCGAGCCAGCTCAGGCAGCTTCTGGGGTCCAAAGACCACCAAAACCACGATAAACACCACGATCATGTGAGGAATGCTAAGCATAGCTGGAGGTGACCATTTTGGAGTCCCATTGCATCATAGAAAGCGCATGGAGCCCTGTCAAACGACAGTTGGACTAGTGCATGTTATAATAGTTTTATCGAGTGGTCGGATGAGGTCAGCATGAATCCAGAGCGTCGTGGGGTAGTACTGATTGTTGTCGTCTTGCTGGTATCTGCCGTTCTCGGGGGCATTTACGGTCCCGCGGTCCGAGCCACATCTTCCTCCAGCGATGATTACCAGGCGGCGGTGCGCGATTTCACCCGCGTCCTGGACGTGGTGCAGGCGAACTACGCCGAGCCTGTGGACGTGGACAAGGCAGTGTACCAGGGTGGCATTCCGGGCATGCTGCGCATGCTCGATCCCCATTCGAATTTCTTCGATGCCCGGCAGTATGCGCTGCTGCGCGAAGATCAGCGCGGCAAGTATTACGGCGTGGGCATGGTGGTGGCGCCCCGCGAAAATCATACCGTGGTGATGGCCCCGTATGTCGGCGCGCCTGCCTACAATGCCGGGCTGCGCCCGGGCGACGTGATCATGAAGGTGGACGACAAATCCACCGACGGGCTGACCACCAGTGAAGTTGCCGATATGCTGAAAGGGCCTA
The DNA here is from genome assembly GCA_041476465.1 of Candidatus Acidiferrum sp. GTDB lineage: Bacteria > Acidobacteriota > Terriglobia > Acidiferrales > UBA7541 > Acidiferrum. Next base: position 6,630 of record JBGOTL010000054.1, read on the forward strand.
AAGGCACGGTGGTGAAGATTACCGTGGCCCGCGAAGGGTACCCGGATGCGCTGAACTTCACGGTTACGCGCGATGAAATTCCCCGGCACTCCGTGGACATCACCTTCATGCTGAAACCCGGCGTGGGCTACATGCGGCTATCGGCGTTCAATGAGACGACCGACCACGAGATTGAGGCTGCGCTGAAGCAACTGGACGCAGGTTCGCTGGATGGATTGATTTTTGACATGCGCGGGAACCCGGGCGGCCTGTTGGGTGAAGCGGTCGCGGTGAGCGGCATGTTCCTGGAGAAGGACCAACTGATCGTCTCCCATCATGGGCGTACCTCACGAAACCAACCCTACCGTGCTGTTCGCGGCAATCAGGGCGTAACTGTGCCGCTGGTGATTCTTGTGAATGGCAACTCAGCTTCAGCAACGGAGATCGTTTCCGGAGCGATACAGGATCATGACCGTGGGTTGATTGTAGGTGAGACCACATTTGGCAAGGGCCTGGTGCAGACGGTATCCGCACTGAGCGAAAACACCGGCTTGGCGCTGACCACGGCGCGCTACTACACGCCGAGCGGCCGGCTGATCCAGCGCGATTACAAATCCATTTCGCTTTACGAGTATCACTACGAGCGCAAGGTGCCGGAGCATCCGACGGAGGTCAAGCTGACCGACAGCGGGCGCCAGGTGACCGGTGGCGGCGGCATCACGCCGGATATCGTTGTGGCGGCAGCCAAGCTCACAAAATTCCAGGAATTGCTTTTCCGGGACGACGTTTTCTTCCCTGCCGAGCAGGGCGTGGGCGGCTTTACGCGGGCCTTTTTGGGAGCCAAGCCTTCCATCACCCATGACTTTGAAGTGGACGATAAGGTGATGAAGGATTTCCGCGATTTCCTGACGAAGCACAATGTTCGTTACACCGAGCCGGAGATGGCTGAAAATCAGGATTGGATCAAGCGGAAGATTAAGCAGGAGATCTTCATGTCCGCCTACGGCACGCAGGAGGGCTTTAAGGTCCTGCTGGAAGCCGATCCACAAGTGCAGAAGGCCGTGGAGTCCATTCCGCAAGCGCGCGCGCTATACCAGAATGCACGTAAAGTGGTCGCGCAGCGTAGCGGCGGCACGATGAACGACCAGCCATAACCCGGATTGGAAACCACTTGAAGCTCTGCTAAAATTGCGTTGCTGCTCGTGGGCGAGTAGCTCAGCTGGGAGAGCGCCTCGTTCGCAACGAGGAGGCCGGGGGTTCGAATCCCCTCTCGTCCACCAATTCCCTTTCACAATTCCACATAGGCGGTGAAGATCAGAAAAACTGAGCTCGTAGAATCAACCACTTTCGGAACGAGGAGAACTGGTGTTTTTCGGTGGAAGCAATACATCGTAGACGTAAATCCGGGACCAGACGGCCTCTCTCGAAACAATTGACTTAGCCTTATTCCCCGCGTAACCTAAAGTTCCGATGCTCGGCCGCTCCCACTCATTCCAAAGCTACCACGCAAGGACTCCTGTTTTCTGTCTGTGTATCTGTTGTAGCGCGGGCTGTGGGCAGGAGGAGACTAGCGGCTAGTTTTTCTATCCACTAGATTCGCTTCTCACCTGGCTCACGATTCGGATCGTGGGCTTTTGTTTTTCGGGGCGTTTTCTACCCGGCAGGAAAGCGGCGGAGCATCAAAACCGATCCAAACAAGGAGCACACTATGAGCAAGATTCTTTCGGAAGTCCTGGAGGCGAACGCGAAATATGTCGCCGATTTTGGAGAGAAGGGCGCGTTGGCCCTTCCGCCGCGACGGCGCTTCGCTATTCTCACGTGCATGGACGCACGCCTCGACCCAGCGAAGTTCGCGGGCCTGGACGAGGGCGACGCCCACGTGATCCGTAATGCTGGCGGACGCGCCAGCGATGATGCCATCCGTTCGCTGGTCATCAGCTATAAACTTCTCGGGACGCGGGAGTTTTTCGTCATCCACCACACCAATTGCGGCATGGAGTTCTTCACCAATGATGTGATGCGCGATTTGCTGAACTCCAGCCTGCAAACGGCCGAGCTCACCCCCAATGGTTTCCGCGACGTGGGCAAGGGTCCTGGTGATCGCGCCGGCGAATTTATCGAGTGGCTAACCATCAAGAACCAGAAGCAAGCCGTGCTCGACGATGTCGCCCGCATCCGCAATCACCCACTAGTCCCGAACTCCATTCCCGTTTATGGCTATATCTACGATGTAGCCCATGGAAAACTCATAGAGGTGGAAGGCGCCAGGTCAGCGGGCGCTTCCGCCTGAGCGCTCAATTGCACCGTTCAAAGATCAAGCAGCCCCGTGCGCTGCAGAAGTGTGTGGGGCTGCTGATCGGGCCAGACTCTATCTCTGGGTGCGTCGAACTTCGAGCAGGAAAACTGTCACTAGAACAGTAGGTCAGTTTCGAACTCACGACAACCTACTGCAGTAACTTAACTCTCAGGAGAAGATAACGGGTATCGCAGTGTCCTTCGCCACATCGTTGTGCCAGGCAAACGCGCAAGTCGGAAACCGACCCATTCCCGGATTTTCCCCTCACTTAAATCATCCGAAACCGAAGAGACCTGTTCGATGCCGCATCGGAAGAGCTACGGGGCGAATTAATTTCCCGAACGCGCCTGCAGCGTTTTTCTTCTAGATGGGCTTTCCGAGAGGACTATACGACGACGGGGCGGCGTTTGCCGATATTTGTGGCTTGCTCGAAAGCGTAGCCTAATTGGAGGACGCCCCAGTCGTCGTGGTGACGCCCCACGATTTGGAGACCAATCGGCAATCCACTGCCTGAAAATGCGCAAGGGACGGACATCGCCGGATTGCCCGCCGCGGAGATGTAATAAGCGGATTTCATCCAGGCGATATAGTTCTCCATCTTCACGCCGGCAATTTCCTTCGGATAGTGGGTGGTCACGTCAAACGGCAAAACCTGATTTACCGGCAAGATAAAAAACTCGTACTCCCCCTTGAATGCGCACAAGCGTTGGAACAACGCGGTGCGCTTGGCCTCGGTACGGGAAAGATAGGCGCCCGTGAGCTTGCGGCCTTCTTCGACGTGCCAGTGGATGTATTCGTTCAGCTGGTCCCCCTGGGCTGCCAGTAAGTCGCCGAAGGCCAGCTCCGTCGCCCAATGGCGCCACGCGAGGAAGCATTCATTGGCGTCGGCAAAATCGGGTTCCGCATCTACCACGATGCATCCCAGCGCTTCAAACACTTTGCGCTGGGCTTGCACCGCGCTTTTGACCTCCGGCTCCCAGGGCAGCCCCAAGTCTTTGAACATGGCCACACGCACGCCTTTGAAGCTGCGCTCCCCAAGCGGCTGCGCGAACGCAGCGCCGGGCTGGTCAATGGAGATCGGCGAGTGCAGGTCGAAGCCGGCCAGGACGCTCAGGAAAAACGCGCAGTCGGCCACGTTGCGAGCCACGGGCCCTGGAACCGGCAGAGTAAACCAGCCGAGCCTGGAAGGCACGTCAGGGACACGCCCAGGCGAGGGCCGAATGCCCACGACGTTGCAGAAATTCGGAGGATTCCGCAGCGAGCCGCCCATATCGCTGCCGTCCGCAAGAGGAACCATTCCGCAAGCCAGCGCCACGCAGCCTCCGCCCGTGCTCCCGCCACACGTTTTGGTCACATCGTATGGATTGCGCGTGGCGCCAAATACCGGATTAAAGGTTTGTGAACCTAAACCGAATTCCGGCACGTTGGTCTTCCCAATGGGGATCGCTCCAGCATTTCTTTCGCGTTCAACCAGACGGCAGTCAAAATCCGGAACGAAATCGCGATGAAGCGGAGAGCCGTAAGTCGTGCGAATGCCCTTGGTTTCGTGCAGGTCTTTGACTCCGACCGGGAGCCCATGCAGCGGGCCGAGCCACTTCCCTTTTGCGAGAGCTTCATCCGCCGCGAGCGCCTGGGCCATCAACTGCTCTTCCGGGACCAGCGTAACTATGGCGTTGACCTTGGCGTTTACGCGCGCGATCTGCTTCAAGTGCGCTTCCATCACTTCGCGCGACGACAGCTTTTTCTTGCGGATCAGATTAGCCATATCCACGGCGCGAAGAAAGCAAATATCCGCTTCCGCGCTGGTCGGCAGTGCATCGGTGGCCGCTGAAGACGCCGCCGGCGTAACCGGAAGCAACAGTGGCGTTGCCACGGCGGCGACCACCGCTGTCGTGCCTAGCTTAACTGCATCGCGGCGAGTCATTTTCTCGGTCATGCGTCACCCTTCGGAAACCAGTTTGTGGCGTTCACGGCCTCGGCGATTCTATAGCCGACATTCTACCTTGAGGTGTGGCCCGGATTCCTGCCACTTATTTTTTAACAGATACTTGCGGATCGAACCCGCAAACTTTTCGACTCCCTCCCATCAAATAAAAGCGGAGGGTGCCCCAGGTTCGGTTTTTGAACCTGGGTCTTGGGGTCGCCGCTTCTTCTCACTCCTCAACGTCTATGCGGACCAACCCGGGCTCGCCATTCCTGTAAAAAGACCAACTACTCCACGGCCAATCCTTGGGATGTTTCACCAATCCGCGAATCACTGGATTCGCGTGCATGTTGACCGCTTTGCGGTCACACATGAAAAAGTCCAACTTCTCTGTCTTCTTGCCATTCGTATACACATTAAAATCATAAAACCTAGCCTGCGGGTGCCCCACCACGCCGGGCTTGCGTGTGGGGCTTTTGAATCTAAATCACTCCAGCACTTTTCCACACCTCATTCGAATGCTAACTATACAATGAACTTCTTGACAAGCCAACAGTTCTCTGCTATCATGGCTCGTGATTCTCCCATCCAAACCAGATTGCGCCGTCCGGGTCGGCTCTCCTCCTCCTACCCTCCGTGTTTTCTGTGCCCGGCGCCTGCCCCGGCCCGGTCGGGGTGTTAAACCTCTTTTAATCCATCACTCCCACACTCTTTCGCTCCTTGTCCGGAACATACAAAATTCAAGTCCTTTGTTCTCTGCTCCTTCCACACTCTTTGCTCGCTCTTTTCTAGAGAGTGTTTCGACAACCCTTTTCCCATCAGTAACTTCCGCACTCTTTTGCAAAACACCGGGGGTGGGTACACCCCCTTCGTTTTTCGTGTTTCGCATTTCCCGTACCGAGGGTTACTCCACAACTCCTCATTGGTCATTTACCATGTCCTTGAGTTCGCTGACCACGGTACAATTGACCATGCCTGTGCGCCTAATCGCCCTGGACATAGATGGCACCCTGCTCGATAGCCGGTGGCAGCTCCCCGAAGCGAATCGCGCCGCGATAGCCGAGGCCACCCGCCGGGGTATCGAGGTGGCGCTGGTGACCGGCCGGCGGTATGACTTCGCCATGCCTGTGGCCCAGAAGATCGATAGCCCGCTGACCATGATTGTTAATAACGGCGCCATGATCCGTTCCAAAGAGGGCGAAACGCATTTGCGGCATTTGCTTTCCCGGGATACCGCGGATCGCGTTCTGCGAACGACGCTGCCCTGGAGGGCTGGCGCCGCCGTTGTTTTCGACCGCGCCCGCGAAAACCAGGTGATGCTGGAAAACTTCGATTGGGATGATCCGAATCGCCTGGGGTACTACACGCGGAACCGGGAGTTCCTAGGCAAAGCCGATCCGCTGGAGACCTGCCTGGTGGAAGACCCGATCCAGGTGATGTTTACGGGCACCGTGGGCCCCATGCGTGAGGCCGAATTGGCTTTGCGTAGCGCGGCGTTTGCGGAGGAATTCGCGCTCGCGGTGACCGTATATGAGAGCAAGGATTTCTCGATGATTGACGTGATCCACCCGGAGGTGTCCAAAGGTTCGGCGCTTGCCGAATGGGCGGAGCTGCGGGGCATTTCGCGCGAGGAAATTCTGGCCATTGGCGATAACCACAACGATATGGAGATGCTGTCGTTTGCGGGCATCCCGGTGGTGATGGGCAACAGCGTGCCCGAATTAAAAACCTTCGGCTGGCATGAAACCTCCTCGAACGATGAGAATGGGGTTGCCACCGCCATCGAGCACTTTGCGTTCCGGGAGGCAGCGGAATGCGCTTGATGCGCGGGGTTGTTACCTGTGTCTTCTTATTTGCCGGGGCGTCCAGCCTGCGCGCGGAATATATCGTGCTGCGCAGCGGACAAAGGCTGAATGTGACCGGCTACGAACTTCTCGGCGATAAGTACCGCTTGCAGATGAATGGTGGTGTGGTGGAAGTGCCTGCCGATGAGGTGGCGAGCATTGAGCCCGAAGAAGTTTTCACGCCGCTGCCAGTGATCGAAAGCAGTAAAGCGCCTTACCTCGAATTAATCCAGAATGCCGCCACGCGTTATGAGGTTGACGGCGATCTGATCACCAGCGTGATCGCGGCGGAATCGAATTTCAATCCCAAGGCCATCTCGCGCAAGAATGCGCGAGGGCTGATGCAGCTTCTCCCGCAAACCGCGGCGCGGCTGGGTGTGCAGGACATTTTTGATCCGCAGGAAAATATCAACGCGGGCACGCGTTATCTGCGCGAGCTGCTGCGGCGTTACCACAACGATCTGGTCCTGACACTAGCCGCCTACAACGCGGGACCAGAACGCGTTGAGCAATATGGCCGCCGCGTGCCGCCGATTCGCGAAACGCAATCCTACGTGCGCCGCGTTACGAAGAGCTACGCGAAACGCAAAACAACTATAACGACAAACCATTCTAGAAATCAGGGGAGCTCACGCGAATCAGGGCTCTGAGGGGTTAGGATTTGGAATCTGTGGCGGCGGATTGTTCTGCGGTGGATTTTGTGGTGGATTTCCGGGCCCGCCTTGAATTCCGCCGATTCCATTCATGCCCAGGCCTGGATTCAACGGGTTCTGGCCAGCCTGTCCGGGGTTGAGGGCGCCTCCCTGCTGGCCGATGCCCGCGGCGTCCTTGGAAGGGTCCCAAATAAATTCGAACTGGCGGTAATTCCTAGCTTTGTCGTACCACTTGATGGACTTCGTGTCGACTTTGCTGCCAACACCGATGATGTTGCCGCCGATGATCGTAAGGCTTTCAGTAGGAGCAAGCGACTGAGGAGTGGACGTGGAATTGGCATCGCCGGGCTGCTCGCCTGCAGCGCCAGCATTGGTGCCCGGTTGTAAACCAGTAGAGGGTTGCCCGGGTGCCGCATTGTTCGGGCCGTTTAGAGCAGCCGCCGGCGTTCCAAGCTGTGCGCCGCCCATGGACGCAAATTGAAGATTCTGGGTCGGCGGCTTTAGACTGCCAATCAGCTGACCCGCCGGGCCAACATAGATGAGCCGCCAGGAGCCGTCTTCCTTGTTCATGGGGTCTTTGTAGGCCTGGCGCATGTAGCGGATTCCGTTCTTGGGTTTGGTGAGGTCTTCCAGGGAAGTCGGAAAACGCCGGTTCTTCATGTAGTAGTGCTTGATGCCGACGGCGTATTGATTCCCGCGCCAGATCATTTCTTCTTCCCGTTCGCGGCGACCTTCTGTCAGGATTCTTGGCGCGGCTGCGACGGTGGCCAGCACCAAGAGCGCCAGAAGAAACATAATGAGCAAGAGCGCGTAACCGCTCTCACGGGCGTCGCGTCGCGAAAATAACGACCTGTGTTTCACGCTGAGGGCCCCTGCTGTTCGAGGACGACTGTGCCACGCTGACCGGTGCTGGTGTCTTCAAATTCTAGATTGGCGTTGCCAACTTTCAGGATGCGGAACCTGCCAAGCAGCGTCTCGCCCTCGCTTACGATATAAACTTCCTCGCCATCGGAGAGGAACGCCCGGCGAGATCCTCCTGCCGGGACCGAAGCATAGCCAAAAAACTTGACAGTCGGGGGCAACTGAGCCGGCGGAGGAGGGGCTGGCACTTGAGGTCCCAGAACTGGTTGACGCGCGGCTTCTTGCCGGACCACTTCCGAAGCAGGAGGAGGCGCGATAGCGCTGAAAATGTTGCGGATGGTCCTGGTGTATTGCGTCTTGCGGGCGGCTTCCAGATCGGAGATGGGCGGGGCCGGATTATCCACCGCCATGGGCGTGTAGATATCAGAAAAAGTAGACTGGGCCGCGGAAGCCACCGGCTTGGAGCGATAGGAATACCAAACCAGCCCCGCTACGGCCAGCAGGGCGATGAGCACTCCGATTTGCGTCTTCTGGTTCATCACGCCGCTCGGAAATAGGTCTTCATATGAAGATTCACCCGCAAAGGGCCGACGACCCCCGCATTTTGTGTATCGGAAGCGAGGGCGAGATTTTCCACGGCATAAACGTTGTCCGAGCGTTGCAAGCCGTTCAAAAAGTGGACCACGCTGGTGTAATCGCCACTGACCGTCGCTTCGATCTCGATCTCGCTGAGGTTGCGGGCCGAAATATCTTTCTGGTGGAACCTGACGTTGGTTAGCGTCACGCTGGCTTTGCGGGCAATCGCACCGAGCTCCGCGTCCACCGAGGAATAACCCTTATTGACCGCAGGAAGGCTGGCTTCAAATTGATCGAAGCCTTTCTGGATGGCGGGAAACTTTTCGCGAATTTCCTGGGCGTCTTTGATGTCTTTCTTCAGCAACTTCATCTGCATGGTCTGCCGATCCAGGGCCTGCTGCGGGGTGCTGGAGGAAGAAACCGCCCTCCAGTTGTAGACGCCGAGCGCGATATCCGCGAAAAGGAGCAATCCCAGCCCCGCGAGAATGGCGTTTTTTTGCAATCTGAAATTGTGTTGCATCAAATCCTCGAGTAAACCGCGGTCAATTCCAAAATCATCTGATCGCCGCCGGGTTGCGCAGGTGCATGCTCTTCCTGCAATTGAACCTGGGAAAAAGAGTGCGAATCCTCGAGGGCTCTTAGTAACTTGAGCTTGGCCTCGTCGGTAGCGGCGCCAACCGTCAGCTTCACTTCCACGCGGCCTTTTTCCTGCCGGGGTTCGATGCTGACGATGTGCACGCCGCCAGGCAGAATGCGTTCGAGGTCCATGAACATCTGCGTCCAGTTAAAACTGCGGGCGCTGATGATGGAATTAAGAAAGGTGGCCCGTTCATAAAGCTTGGCGTTATCCGGGAGCTTGAAGAAACGCTCGAGGTCTGCGCGATCCTGCTGCAAACGAGCCATTTCCTGGCGCACTTGCTCAGTGCGGGCGCGCAGTTGGGCGTCGGCCTTGCGGACGCTGTAAACGTGCCAGCCCAGCGTCAAAAAGAAAAGACTCCCGACGGCCGCCACGGCGCACGCGGAAACCAGAAACCGGCGGTGGGTGGCCAGTGGTTTCGTTGCCAGATTAAGCCGTACTCTCATGTGCTTCGATTCTCTCCCGGCATTTATCGATTACGCCCGGTGGAGCATCCAGCCCACCAATCCTTCCAGCTCTCGATCAGCCAGCGGCCGGGCGTCTTCCGGAATGCGGCCTTCGGAGACGGCCGCGTTCAGCAAGGAACGCACATCGCAATGAAATTCATCTTCGAGCGGTCGCACGAATTCGGACATTCTCGCGCCGAGACCCGCCAAGCAGACCGATTGAATGCCTTCCTGCCAGGTATCCTGATAATAGGCAGCCACGGGGAAAATTTCCTCCAGAAGGGTTTGCGGTGTAAGTTCGGCGGCACGCGCAGGGAGTTCCGTACAACGGAAACCGCCGAGGATGCCCTCTCGCACGATGGCGGTAGTAAGCGAGGTACCGGAAATGCGCGCCATCAGTGCGGGCTTCGCATCGTCCAATAAGGTAAGCGCAGCGAGCGAGGCGCTGAGCACGACGCCGGGAAACAGGCCGGCAGCTTCCACAACCAATTCGTATTCACGGATGATGCGCAAGCGCGCTAGCGAAGTAAGTATGTCCACGCCCGCCTCGCGAGGCTTTTGGCGCATGTAAGAGATCAACGTTTCCTCGACTTCGAACGGTACGCTCTTTTTCAGTTTCCAGCGAAGCATGGGGATGGCTTCCTGCGGCGAGCGCGGAAATTCATCGAAATGCTGGACGAAGACGCGGATCACGGGATCCGGGAGCAGTAAGGCGACATCTTCTTCCTTGGCGCGCAGGCGGCTGCAGGCATTGCTGATCGCCGATTTTACAGCCGCGATATTGACGAGATTGGTTTCCACGGCGGAAGGCACGATAGCCCCTGGAGGGAGCGCTTCGACGGCAAATCCATCCAGCGAGCCGGTTCGCGACCAGCGCGCCGCGGCGATGCGGTCCGGGGCGATTTCAATGGCCACCGGCGGATGCGGAGTGGCATCCATCCAGCGGACCATGCGCCGCACCATGCCGCTCTGGTAAATTCCCTGCTGAAATGTGGCCGCGCTAGTCAACGAATGTCACCTTGTTAATTTCGCGGAGCGTGGTGACGCTGTCGCGAATCTTGGCCATACCGCTTTCGCGCAGCGTGATCATGCCCTCTTCGCGGGCCACGCGCTTGATCTCGGACGTGGGCCGGCGGTCCACAATCATTTCACGAATACGATCCGTCAAATCCAGAAGTTCGCAAATGGCCGTGCGGCCATGATATCCCGTGCCGGAGCATTCCAGGCAGCCCGCGCCCTCGGAAAAAACAAAGTCAACCCACACGGCGGGATCCAGTCCCGCTTCTTTCAGCTCAACCGCGTTGTATTTCTTCGGCCGCTTGCAGTTCTCGCAGATCACGCGGACCAGGCGCTGCGCCATGATGCAGTTCAGCGCGGAGACGAAATTGTACGGCTCCACGCCCATGTTGATAAAGCGGCCGATGACGTCGGTGACGTTATTGGCGTGAACGGTGGTAAAGACCAGGTGGCCGGTGAGCGCGGACTGAATGGCGATTTGCGCGGTTTCCTGATCGCGGATTTCGCCGACCATGATCTTGTCCGGGTCGTGGCGCAGGATGGAACGCAAACCGCGGGCGAAGGTGAGGCCTTTTTTCTCGTTCACGGGAATCTGGGTAATTCCGCGGAGTTGATACTCTACGGGATCTTCGATGGTAATGATCTTGTCTTCGTCGGTCTTAATTTCGTTGATGGCGGCGTAGAGCGTGGTGGTCTTACCGGAACCAGTAGGTCCGGTAACCAGCACCATGCCGTACGGTTCGCGGATGTAGCGGCGGAAGCGGCGCATTTCGTCGGCGGAGAATCCCACAACATCCAGGCTGAGGCTGTGAAATTTTTCAGAAAGCGTTTCCTTATCAAGGACGCGGAGCACGGCGTCTTCGCCGTGGCTGGCGGGCATGATGGACACGCGAAGGTCGATGAAGCGCCCTTTGTAGCGAACCCGGAAGCGCCCGTCCTGGGGGACGCGGCGTTCGGCAATGTCCAGCTCACTGAGTACTTTTATGCGCGAGATGACCGTGGAGTGCCACTCTTTGGAGATGGGCTGCATGGCGTGCTGCAGCACGCCGTCAATGCGGTATTTTACGGCGACTTCGGTATCGCGCGCTTCAATGTGAATATCGCTGGCGCGGCGTTCGAGCGCGGTGAAAATGATGGTTTCAACAAGGCGTACGACCGGGCTGATGGTGGAATCGCGGGTGAGGCGGTCCCCGGAGATGGTCTCTTCGCCCTCTTCTTCCTCTTTGGAAACTTGCAGCGTAAAGGCTTCGGTGGCCTGCTCGAGAACGCGCTGCGACTGTTCCGTGCGCTTGAGGAGATCGCCAATCTGCCGCGCGGTGGCGACCTTGATGGATAGTTTCTTTCCCAATAGCAAAGGGAGTTCGTCGCTGAGCAGGACCTGGGGATCGGCAACGGCAAGGGAAAGCAGGTTGTTGTGCAATTCCAGCGGAACGAAGTTATAGCGGAACATCAAATCCGCGGGGATGGTGCGGAAAAGTTCCGGGTCAATGCGGTGCTCGCGAAGATCCACAAAGGGGCAGCGGTAGCGTTCCGCGAGCTTCCGGGCGTGGTCGCGTTCGTGCTGTTCGTCACCGCCCGCTGCCGCTTGCAAATTTTGATCAGTGGTGGCCATGGCCTTTTACCTAGCAGAAAACGAGAAAATCGGCAGATACAGCGAAATCAAAATAAAGGCGACTAACAATCCCATGAACACAAGAATAAGCGGCTCGATGAGCGCGATCAACGAGGCCAGCCGCAGATTTACTTCTTCCTCGTAAAATTCGGCGATGCTGGTGAGCATGGGGGCCAGCGCGCCGCTGGATTCGCCGACTTCAATCATATCAAGGGCGAGCTCCGGCATCACGCCGCTGGCAGCCAGAGCGCCGTGCAGCGATTCACCTTCACGAACCATTTGCGTGGCCCGCACGACCGTACCGCGCAACAAGCTGCTGGTGATGGCGTCGCAAGCGGTTTGTAAACCCGAGACCAGCGGGGTGCCTCCGGTAAGGAGAGTCGCCAGGGTGCGTGCGAATTGCGCCACCTGAAATTTCAGCATGGTGTCGCCAACCAGCGGAACGCGGAATTTCAAGCGGTCGAATGCCGCACCGCCTTCCTCGCTGCGCGACCAGGCAAAGACGCCAATGACCGCGAGCGCCAGGGCCGCGATGGTGCTCAAAACGACGTAGCGGTAATCCACGGTGACGGCCATCAGGATTTTTGTCGGCCCGGGCAGCTCCACGCCCAAATCCTTGTAAAGCAGCGCGAACTTCGGAATCACCACGAGAACAAGATAGGTGACGATGATCGCCGCCACGGAAATCAGCAGGCATGGGTAGACCAGCGTAGCCAGAATTTTCTTGCGGACGCCGGTGCTGACGCGCTGGTAAGCGATGTAATAATCCAGGACGCCGGCAAGGTTTCCGCTTTTTTCGCCGGCCAGTATTGCCGTGGAATAGACCTTGGAAAAAACGCCCGCCTCGGTGATGGCTTCCGAGAGAGACTTCCCTTCCCGGACTCGATCGCGTACTTGCGAAATCACGGGACGAAACTTCGGGGCGGAAGCGCGGTCGGCAAGCAGGTCCAGGGCCCGCAAAATGGGCAATCCGGCTTTAATGAGGGTATTAAACTGCTGGTTCAGGATGAGGAATTCGGTGCCGCCGACCTGGCGATCGCTCTTGCCCTTGAGCAGGCCAGAAAGCAGGCTGCTGCGCGTCTCGACGGAATACACGAAGAGGCCCCGGTCGGTCAGCTTCTGGCGCGCTTCGTCCAGAGTGCTGGCCGGCTCAACGTGTGAGAAGACACGTCCATTGCCATCCGCCACGCGGCAGACAAACTCGCCCATAGGCCTTCAGTCTACCTCAACTAGACAATATGCGGGTTACGGGGGAAGGGTTGGCCGTACTGTGTCGGGTAACATACTGTTCCTTGAGAAGATACGGATGGCGCGGCACTCCGGCTAGCGCTGGGCGTTGGGGGCCAGGCCGTCGACGATGGCCACGCCAAGGGGCGGCGTAAACCTGAACAGGGGCTCCGAAACCGGTGGATCCATGCGCCAGGCTGCGAAGTGAAACTCCACAGTGACGCCGCCTCGATTGCGGATCAAGACGCGGACCAGCTCGCCGGTTTCACTTACGACCTCGAAAAAGACGGAGTCTGGCGCCGAAGGCGCCTCCGGCGCGCTGGCGGGAGATTTCCTCGCTCCTTTCCCTTCGCCCCGGAGGATGCAAGAGAAAACGACATGGCCGGAATTTTCCGGGGGTTCCTGGGCAACAGAGGCGACCTCCGCGCAGATGCGAGAAACCTTCATCTCGCCAGCCAGGAGAGACAACGGAGTGCGCCAATCCGTGCTCTGCTTGGCCGGGACGCGGGTAACCGTGTGGTCGGCGGGAACGTAGAACCACGCGGACTTCCCATCGATTAGGAAGAGGTTTTTCTCCGGGGATTGGTATTCCCAGCGCATCTTCCCTGGCCTGCGGAAATAGGCGACGCCAGATTCCAGGCGCACCGTGCGGCCGTCTTCGGAGTAACGTTCGAGGAAAGTGGCCTGCAGCGTCCGGGCGGAGCGGTAGCGCTGTTCCATGCGGTGGACGGCGCGTATTTCAGGAGAGTCTTGAGCGAACCCGGGAGCGCCGCGGAGAACGAAGACCAGCGAGAGGAAAAGAATGGGCGGTGCAAGCGAGTGGAAAAGGCCTGGGGCTTTCATCGGGGAAAGTATAGCAAAGCCGAGAAATCATTATGTAACGAGACACGGGAAATCACGGGGCGCGTGCATATTCAAAGGGCGATGAATACACTGAAAGAGGGCGCATCAGGAAAGCACACTACCAGCACAATGAACCGAGAAACCACTCCTACCGGCTTGGCCGAAAATAATCCTGGCGAGAGAGCGGCGCAATCCACGCCGCAATGGCTGCGACCAGGCGCCTGGCCCGACGAAGTAATCATCCTCCTGCTGATGGTGCTGGCGGTCCTTTGCTACGTGAACACGCTGGGAAACAGTTTTGTTTATGACGACAGTCAGCAAATCCTGCGTAACCCCTACGTCAAGAGCTGGCATTATCTTCCGCAGATTTTTGGATCCACGGTGTGGTCGTTTGTGGGTGCCGCAGGGATGACGAATTATTACCGCCCGCTAATGACCTTCAGCTACCTGGTATTGTGGCAAATCTTCGGGGAGCTGCCCTTCGGGTTTCATCTGTTCAATGTGGTTCTAAACGCCGCGGTTGTCATCATGGTTTTCCGCGCGGGGCAGGCTCTTTTTCAAGACCGCCGAATCGCATCGCTCTCCGCAGTCCTTTTTGCGGTGCACCCGGTGCACACAGAAACCGCAAGTTGGATTGCCGGAGTACCTGACCTGGAAGCGACCCTGTTCCTGCTGCTGGCATTCTGGCTGTTTGCGGAGACCAACGAGAATAACTGGCGGCGGCAGGCAGCCATCGCCGGTAGCTTTGCGCTGGCGCTGCTTTCCAAAGAGCCCGCGCTGATGCTGGCCCCGCTAGTGGTGGTTTTTGAACATTTCGTGCGCCGCGGGAATGAGCGAGTGTCTTTCAAGAGAAAAATAGTACGGTACGCTCCGCTGTGCCTGATGGCTCCGGCCTATCTGTTGCTGCGCATCGCGCTATTCGGGCGCATGGCGCCGGTGCTTCAGCACCCGAAGATCACCTGGCCTGAAGCGATCTACTCGGCCTTTGCACTGGTAGCGGGTTATGCGAAGTACCTTTTCTGGCCGGCGCCACTCTCCGCATTTCATGTATTTCATGCCAGTTCGTCGCTTGCGGAAGGAGCAGTTCTGCTGGGAGCCGGCATTGCCGCAGTTTGTGTGGGATTGCTTTTTGCCATGCATAAGAAGGCGCCGGAAGCTGCGTTTTGTATTCTTTGGATCGGCGTAACGCTGGCGCCGGTTCTGAACGCGCGGTGGATGGCGTCCAATGTTTTCACGGAACGCTATTTGTACCTCCCTTCCGTGGGCTTTTGCTGGCTCATCGCTTGGTGCGGAATCCAGGCGTGGGATGCGCGCGCCGCCCAGGCCGCATGGCTACGGGCTCTCCTGGTGAGCGGTTTCGCGGCCGTAGTCATCGCGTCGGTGGCCGCGACGATATCCCGCAACGTGGTCTGGCGAAATGATATGGGCCTTTATACGCGCACGCTGGAGACAAACCCGGACGCGGCAGTCATCCGCAGCAATCGAGCGAGCCTTTATTACACCGTGCAGGACTACGACCGCGCCGAGCGGGAATGGGATACCGCACTCGCCGGGAAACCCGATAACGTGGTTACCATGAACGCCCTGGGAGTGTTGTATACCGAGAGAAAACGCTACGCTGAGGCGGAAGCGATGCTGAACCGCGCCATTGCAGCACGGCCTCTCTGGGGAACCGCGCACTGCAGCTACGCGGTACTTCTCCAGAAAGAGGGCGAGCCGGCAAGAGCCATGGAGGAATTCAAGATCGCCGTGGAACTTTCGCCGCTGGATGTAGCGGCACGGCGATTGTATGGGGATGCACTGATGGACCAGGGACATCTGGATGAGGCGGAAGCGCAGTTGAGGAAAGCTGTGGAACTTGAAGCTTCCCAAATATCCCTGCATGACCTCGCCGATCTGTACTTGCGCAGAGGGAAAAATCAGGAAGCCGAGGGAGTTCTTCGCAAGCTGACGGCGGAGAATCCGTATGACAGCGTGGCGCATTTCCAATTCGGGCGAGTTCTGGAAGCCGCGGGGCGCAAAGACGAGGCCGTACGCGAATACCAAGCGGGACTATCGACTGACCCAACGAACGCGGAGGCCAAAGCAAGCCTTCGCCGCCTGGGACACTAATCTAGACAGGAGAGTTTCCAAACGGAGCGGCTTCCCAATTACTGAATCGGGGAGCTGGCAATCGTTGGCGCGGTGCCATCCACCGTGTAGCGAATCACGCCCGACTGGTCGGTGAAAAAGCCACGTTGACCAGAGTTGCCAACAGACACGGCAAGTCCGGTAAAGGTGTAAAGGGTGATGGGAGCGGCGTTGGTGCCGGCGATGGTGTAAAAGTAGCCGCTCTTTGCAGAGGGGGCGGCCGAGGCTTGTGCCACAACATTGTCAAGCACGCAAGCGGTGGCAGGGAGGGCTGTGCACGGTGCCGCCCCGCCCAGTTTGGCTAACGTGTCGGCGTACCCAAGGGTCGGGTAAAGTGTGGAATAGGTGACTTGTGCAGTATTGATGGTGCGCAGCGAGGCGACCGCCGAAGACTCGTTCGCCGCCATTTTCGAGCGGAGGAGGTTGGGGATGGCGATCGCCGCGATAATCAAAATAATCGCCACCACGATGAGAAGTTCAATCAGCGAAAAACCGCCGCTCTTCGCGTGATGTGCGTTTAACTCTTTGCGCATTCCGAGAGGGTTTTTCATATTGTGTTTCCCATGTTAAACATCCGTGCCGGTTCATACCAGCAAATTGATAACTCCCTTACTACTGAATCGGGGAGCTCGCTACCGTTGGCGCACTGCCATTGACCGTGTAACGAATCACGCCCGACTGGTCCGTGAAGAAACCGCGCTGACCAGAGCTGCCTACCGTCACAGCAAGCGCTGTGTAGGTGTAGGTCGTGGTCGGAGCAGCGTTCGCGCCCGCGATCCCGAACCAGTAGCCGCTCTTTGCAGTCGCAGCAGCCGAAGCGTTCGCCAAGACGTTGTCCAACAGGCAAGCATTGGCAGGGAGCGC
>JBGOTL010000055.1:0-23155 GCA_041476465.1 Candidatus Acidiferrum sp.
CCTTCATCCACCGAACCGATCTTGTAGGTCACACCGGTATAGAACAGGATGCGCTCCGTCGACGTCGTCTTTCCGGCGTCGATGTGCGCCATGATCCCGATGTTGCGCGTGTCTTCGAGTTTGAACTGACGGCTCATGTGTTTAGGTTCGGCCCTTGGCTCTGAATTTCCTTTAAAGCGCTCTCTTACCAGCGATAGTGCGCGAAAGCCTTGTTGGCTTCCGCCATGCGGTGCACATCTTCCTTCTTCTTCATGGCCCCGCCGCGCGCGTTGGCCGCGTCAATCAATTCATCCGCAAGCTTGTCCACCATGGTCTTGCCCGCGCGTTCCCGCGAATACTGCAGCAGCCAGCGAATCGCCAGCGACTGCCGCCGGAAGGGATTCACTTCCACCGGCACCTGGTAGTTCGCGCCGCCCACGCGACGCGTCTTCACTTCCAGCAGCGGCTTCACGTTTTCCACGGCCTTGGTGAAAATCTTCAGCGCGTCGTCACTGGTTTTTTTCGCAACCTGGTCCATCGCGCCGTAAAACACGCGCTGCGCCGTCGATTTCTTGCCTTCCCACATCATCGTGCAGATAAACTTTTCCACCAGATTGCTGGCGTAGACTGGGTCGGTGGCCGGTGTGCGCCGGCTGATGATTCCTTTGCGAGGCATTGCTCTTTATCGCTCCTTCGAAATCTGTTTCCCGGGTAACCACAAAGTCCAAGATCCCGGCCTTGCCGGGGCGGTCAAACTTCTTACTTGGTCTGGCCAGCCTTGGGGCGCTTTGCGCCGTACTTCGAGCGCGCTTGCTTGCGGTTTTCCACACCGGCGGCATCCAGCGTTCCGCGCACGATGTGGTAGCGCACTCCAGGAAGATCCTTCACACGGCCGCCGCGCACCAGCACGATGGAGTGCTCTTGCAGGTTATGGCCGATGCCGGGAATGTAGGTGGTCACTTCGACCGAGTTGGTCAGCCGCACACGCGCCACCTTGCGCAGCGCCGAGTTCGGCTTCTTGGGGGTCTGTGTATACACGCGAATGCACACTCCCCGCTTTTCCGGGCAGCCCATCAACGCGGGCGATTTCGTCTTGTTGAGAACTCCTTCGCGGCCCATTCGTACTAGTTGCGAAAACGTCGGCACAGTCGTCCCTCATTGGCGCGCAAAATTTCACGGCGCTCTCGCAAGCGCGCAGACAAGAACGCGAGAGCACACGAAGTGCTGAAAGGTGCACTGCGAATCCGGAGATACCAGCAAGAAACTCCGTACGTGTACCAGAAGACACAAGTTCGCTTCTAGCTGCGAATCGGAGAGGCTTACTCGGCTTTGCGGGGCTGGCGCCCCATTCCGGCCGCTCTTCTGTCCCATTCCGTCGTGCAATGTTCCGGGACTGAAGAATTTCCCTTCCAACTACCCAACCGCTAACATCGCGGTCACACACCTGTCAGGTCAAAGAACCCCTGACGGAACACGAAGTATATGGAAAAGAAGGCGCTATGTCAAATCACTTTGGAAACATGCCGGTGGAAAACTCTGTGGAAATTGGCGAAGTGGCACGTCTTTTGCCAAGAGCCCCGCGTCGCTTCCTGCCGAGTCCCTCGCGCACCGTCCCCAGCACGCCTTATTTTCACCAGGATTTTTCGGGCTATCTATAGCGAAGCAGGGCAGTTCGCCTGCGTTGTCCATGCAACCTGTTCATTATACATAGCTTACACTAACTTCTTCACCTCCGGCACGCCCAGGTCTCCGAAGGTCCAGAACCCAAGAGCCTTGCGGAACTCGCTATCGATGCTGCGCACCCCGCCATGTACCAGCACATCCGGCTTCACCGCTTGCAGCGTGTCTACCGCCAAACCGTTTCCTCCTCGCTAACGACGGGCTCGTGCTTCTCCCGCAACGCCAGCGTAACCACGGCTTTACCCCATGCCAGGCTGGCCCTACACTGCCACCGAGGTTCTCGTGAAGACTTGGTTTCGCTATCGAGATTACGTTGGCATCGCCGCGGCTACTTGTTTTTTGGT
The DNA here is from genome assembly GCA_041476465.1 of Candidatus Acidiferrum sp. Classification (GTDB taxonomy): domain Bacteria; phylum Acidobacteriota; class Terriglobia; order Acidiferrales; family UBA7541; genus Acidiferrum. The sequence goes on from JBGOTL010000055.1 coordinate 2,004, forward strand.
TGCGGCGGGCTGCCGCATGGTCCGTGCGCAAGAAACCGCGCAAAAGCCTGCCGTCACGACTTCTGAGAAATCCAAACCCTCGGCAACGCCGGAGCTCCCCGCGCAGCTCGATCTTCTCGAAACTCGCGTACGCTTTGAAGTGGACGGTTCCAGCCGCAAAGAAGTTCACGCTGTGGTTAAAATCAACAACGAGCTTGGGGTGCGGCAGTTCGCCCACCTCAATTTCAATTTCAACCGCTCGTTCGAGCAGATCGAAATCCCGCTTGTTCGCATCACGCATGCCAGCGGCGGCACCGCCGACATTCTGCCCAGCGCCATCACCGATCAACCGAATCCAGCCGTCGTAAATGCGCCAGCCTACCAGGACGTGCGGGTTAAATCCGTGCGCATCCTTGGCCTCGCCCCCGGCGACACCCTTGAATATCGCATCATTACTACTGTCTCTCACCACCCGCTCGCTCCCGATTTCTGGTTGGACCACTCCTTCGATCGTAGCGGCGTGGTCTCCCACGAACTCTTCGAGATCGACATGCCGTCGTCCCACGCTACCGACACTCAGGGTCTTGACCCATTGTCCATGAACGCTCCGATCCCAGCCTGGCACAAACCCAGCTTGGCGAATATTCAGATTGGCGCACAAACACCAGAACCCTCATCCGAAATGGTCGGAGTGGGTGATTCCGCAAGAATCGTGTACCGATGGCAGGTATCGCCAGCAAACTTTTCTCGTGCGGTCGGGGATCCCACGCCACGATCAACTGATATCGACATCGTTGTTTCTAGCTTCGCTTCCTGGGGGAGCCTGGATTTCAGCTTAGTCTTCCGTTTTTTCGTTACGGCACCGGAGTACAACAGGATGGCGGAAAAGTTATACAAGCTGGAAGCCGCGGCTCCCGGACAGGACCCGTCTAAGACCATCTACGACTTCGTATCCCGGAAAATTAGGACTGTGGATCTTCCACTCGGCTCAACTGGCTTTCGGTTGAGAAGTCCTCTGGAAACGCTCTCATCCGGCTACGGAACGCCGGAAGACAAAGTTTTTCTTTTCGCCTCACTGAGTAGACCAACATTCAGGCCCTACTACTTAGTCATGCTTGGCGCTTCAAGTGAGGCACGCACACAGCTTCCCGATCCTTCGATCTTTACCCACCTCATTGTTAAGGTACCCCAGAGGGAAAACACTTATTATTTGGATCCCAGCCTCGAAGTCGCTCCCTTTGGAGTCATCCCTCCCGATTTCCGAGGAAAACCTGGATTCACGCTGTACGAAGGTCTGTCGGGCTCAGGTGAACAATGGAAGCCGATTCCCGATGCTTTACCGTTTCCGTCAAGACAGCACGTAAGTGTCGACGCCACACTTGCTGCGAACGGCACGCTCACCGCGAAAGTGCATTATTCCCTGCGCGGCGACAACGAAATGCTTCTCCGCGTGGCGTTTCATCAAGCGCCGAAGGACAAATGGAAGGAAGTTGCGCAGCTACTTGCGCTCTCCGACGGTTTCCGCGGGCAAATCACCAACATCACCGCGTCCGATCCCTACGCCACGCACGATCCGTTTACATTGGAGTACGAAATAACCACGCCTAAATTTGTCGATTGGTCCAAGAAGCCGGTGCGTATTCCCGCGCTGTTGCCGCAACTCGGCCTGCCCGATCCGCCTGCCAAGTCCGCAGCGGGCACGGCCGCGGCGTTGATCGAGCTCGGTACTCCGCTGGATGTTGAGACCAGCCTGGTTTTGCACCTGCCGCCGGGCACGACGGCACGTACGCCCACGGGCACAGCCGTGGAACGCGACTACGCCACGTTCGCATCCCATTACGGCGCGAAAGATTCTGCCATCACCGCCGCGCGGCATTTGAATTTCATTCTTCGAGAAGTTGCCGCCGCGCGAGCCGCGGATTACAACGCATTTATTCGCATCGTCCAGAACGACCAAGCGCAGGAATTTACCATTGAACGCACCGCCGTGGACACGCCAAAAACAAAAACGGCGCCGTCCACTCCCTCGCTGCCGCCAATTCCCTGACTCACGATCGGCGAGTTCTCAGTCTTCATTTCTCCGTAAAAACAAAATCCTCTTGTGAGGGAGAAGGAGTTTCGAAAATTAATTTCGCGATTCGCGATTCGACTCTTAACTGTTAATTTTCCACCGGCTATCGAATCTCCATCACTTCTCTTTCTTTTGCCGCAGCCAAATCCTCAATTTTTTTCGTCTCGGCGTGCGAAAGCTTCTCCAGCTCGTCCAGCGCGCGCTTTTGCTCGTCCTGGCTGATTTTCTTATCTTTTTCGAGCTTGTCGATCGCTTCTTTGATATCACGCCGGATGTTGCGCACCGCGGTCCGGTGATTCTCCAGCACCTTGTGCATGTGCTTTACCAGCTCCTTGCGACGCTCTTCGGTCGGCGACGGCACCGGCACGCGCACCACTTTGCCGTCATTGGTCGGATTCAAGCCAAGGTCCGAGGAGCGAATGGCCTTATCCAGCAGGGCCACCACGCTAGGATCCCAAGGCGAAATCACGATCATCGAAGGGTCAGGCACCGTCAAATTGCCGAGCTGATTGATCGGCATCGGCGTGCCGTGATAATCCACTCGAATACTATCCAGCAGGGAAGCATTCGCCCGTCCGGTGCGGATCGTCGCCAGCTCCTTGCGGAAATCTTCGACCGCTTTCTCCATCCGCGTCTTTCCGGAGGCCATTGCATCCTTCGTTGTCGCAATCGTGGTCATAGCGTCCTCAGCCCGCAACTCTCCCAGGGTATTTTCCCGGAAAATTCGCCGGTTTGTTGCGGCACGCCGCTCCAGGGATTCTGTCTTTCATTTTTGAAGGGCACCTGTGAGCTGCAAAAGTTTTTACGCCGGCGACACCTTTGACCCCACGCGCTGGCCCAGCACCACGCGCCGGATATTCCCATGCTGCCCCATGTTGAACACCACGATCGGCATACCATTGTCCATGCACAGCGAAATCGCGGTCGCATCCATCACCTGCAGGCCCTGATGCAGAACTTCGCGGTAAGTGATGTCCGCGAAAAACTTTGCTCCGGGAACTTTCTCCGGATCGGCGTCGTAAATTCCATCCACGCGGGTAGCCTTCAAGATCACGTCCGCCTTGATCTCCATGGCGCGCAGCGCCGCCGCGGTATCCGTGGAAAAGTACGGATTCCCCGTCCCCGCCGCGAAAATCACCACCCGGCCTTTCTCCAGGTGCCTGGTGGCCCGGCGCCGGATAAAATGTTCGCAAACCTGATGCATCTCGATCGCGCTCTGCACGCGAGTGTGCACGCCTTCTTTTTCCAAGGCGTCCTGCAGCGCCAGCGCGTTCAGCACCGTCGCCAGCATGCCCATATAGTCGCCCGTGGCCCGTTCGATTTCAAAGCCCTTCTGCCGCGCTCCACGAAAGATATTCCCGCCGCCCACCATGATGGCCACGTCCACGCCCAGCTCGTGCACATCTTTCAACTCGCGCGCGATGGCCTGAATGGTGGGGCCGTGAATGCCATAACCCTGGGGCCCTTGCAGCGATTCTCCGGAAAGCTTCAGCAGGATTCTTTTGTAGACAGGCTCGGCCTGCGCGATCGCTTTTCCGGCCGCTTTTGTTGCAGTCTTCTTTGGCGTGGCCATGTCTCTCCGGTCACTGCATTCTCAAATCCTCGGAATTGTAACAAACTATCGCAACCAAGGCACATCTGAGCTGCAAGAAAAGCGCTAGAAAGGAAAAGAGCGCCCCGGTGATACCGGGACGCTCTGAAATGTTGTAGTTGTGGAAGCCGGCCCGCGTCACGCCTTCAAGGGCGCCGGCACTGGCGCCATCTCAGGTCCCGCACCGTTGCCACTTACTTCGCCTACTTTGAACCGCATGAAGCGGCGAACCGCGATGTTCTCGCCAAGCTTCGCAATGGCCTGGTTGATCATTTCTCCGATCGTAATACTTTCATCTTTGATGTAGTGCTGTTCGTACAGGCAGCTCTCTTCATAGAACTTTTCCATCTTGCCGTTGACGATGCGCTCGATGACCGGCTCGGGCTTGCCCGTCGCGCGCGCTTGTGCCATGTAAATCTCACGTTCCTTTTGTAGCATCTCCGGCGTCACTTCCTCGCGCCGCACGTAACGCGGGTCAACCGCCGCGATGTGCATGGCGATGTCGTGGCACAGCTGCTGGAAAGCTTCGGTGCGCGCCACGAAGTCCGACTCGCAGTTCACTTCCACGAGCACGCCGATCTTCCCGCCCGCGTGAATGTAATGCCCCACGAGCCCTTCGGTTGCGTCACGCTGTGACTTCTTGGCGGCAGCCGCCTGACCCTTCTTCCGAAGAATGTCGATGGCCTTTTCGATGTCGCCGCGCGCTTCCACAAGCGCCGCGCGACAATCACTGAAGCCGGCGCCTGTCCGCTCGCGCAATTCCTTCACAAGCTGCGCTGGAATGTGAACTGGATTCGGTTGTGTGCTCATTCTTTCTTTTCTCTTCCAATCTTATTTTGTGGCTTGGTGCGGCGGCTTACAAGAAGGCCCGGCGCTATGATTTGTATTCAGCGCCGGGCTGCTTGAATCTCTTACCCGCGCGGCTCGCTTAACTTGCTGCTTCCGCCGGAGGAACAGTGGCTTCCGTAGTCTCCGCCGCGGCATCCGCAGGAGGCTCGGCGGGGGGTTCCACCACTACGCCCTCGACAAAGTCGCCTTCCTGTTTCTCGTACTGCTCGTAGGCGCTGGTGTCCACGTACTCGACGCCGTCAACGAGCGCCTGGTCCGAGGCCGCTTTCTGGTCCGCCACCTGCGACTGCTCGTATGCCAGGTGGCCTTCCAGCACCGAATCCGCAATCTTCGTGGTGAACAGACGAATCGCGCGCAGCGCATCGTCGTTCCCCGGGATGATCCAGTCCACCACGTCCGGATCGCAATTGGTGTCCACAACGGAAACCACCGGGACGCCCATGCGGCGCGCTTCCTTTACGGCAATCTCTTCCGCGTTGGAGTCGATCACAAACATGGCATCGGGAAGCTGGCTCATATTCTCGATGCCTTCGAGGTTCTGATTCAGATGCTTCATCTCGCGTTCCAGCCGCGCTTTTTCTTTCTTGGAAAGCTCGCTCATGCGGCCATCTTCGATCATGGCCTTCAGCAGCTTTAAGCGCTTGATGGACTTCTGCAGCGTCGCCCAGTTGGTCAGCGTCCCGCCCAGCCAGCGATGGTTCACGAAGAACGCGCCACACCGTCTGGCCTCTTCGGCGACCGCTTCCTGCGCCTGCCGCTTGGTGCCCACAAACAAAACCGTTCTTCCTTGCGATGACATTTCACTTACAAAGCGGCTGGCTTCGCGGAACATCTTGAGGGTTTTCTGCAGGTCGATAATGTGGATGCCATTGCGTTCGCCGAAAATGTATTCCTTCATCTTCGGATTCCAGCGGCGCGTCTGGTGGCCAAAGTGGACTCCGGCCTCCAGCAATTCTTTCATCGTAATTTCTACTGCCAAGTTGCCTCCTAAAAGGATAGCTGTTTGCGGCAGCGAATCGCATTTGTAGCGCCGGGCGGCACTTGTCCCGACCTGGTCGGGAGCCCGGCATCTTCAACGCTGGCGCTGCAGAACAGCCTCTTGCCGGCGCCTTGCCGGCCGTGATCTTGGCAAGCGTCCGTGAGAACGCTTGCCAGAGCTTGCTGGCGCCCCGGTAAATCGGGACGCGGAAAACTAGCGCTTCGTAAACTGGAACCGCTTGCGCGCGCCCTTTTGCCCGTACTTCTTGCGCTCCTTCATACGGGAGTCGCGCGTCAGAAAACCATTCTTCCGCAACGCCGGCCGCAGCTCCGGATTGAACAGCGAGATCGCGCGGGACAATCCCATGCGTACCGCGCCAGCCTGTCCGCCAACGCCGCCGCCATTCGCGGTCACCACCACGTCCACCTGATCCGCTATATTCGTGAACTTCAGCGGCTCAATCGCGTCGTGCTTCCACGCAAAATTCGGGAAATACTGTTCCACCGTGCGGCCGTTTACCGTGAACTTGCCGCTGCCCGCGCGCAGAAACACGCGCGCCACCGATTCCTTCCGGCGGCCCGTGCTGAGAATCCATGTTGCTTTGCCCACAATGGGCGTACCCGTAGAACTCAATGCTCCTCCTAGAAAAATACACGCCCGGTTTGCTCCCTGCTTAGGCACTGCCCAGAGTTGATCGCTACGCGGTCACACTCGTCAAGGAACAGCAACGTGCGGAAAACTCTTTTAAGCCGCTGCTTGCGGCTTCTGCCCCGCATGCCGCGCCAGCGGCGCCGCATCGCGGTATACGCGCAGCTTTTTCGCGCGCCGCGCGCGCAGTTTGTTCTTCGGCAGCATGCCGAGAACCGCCTCGCGCACCATCCAGTCGGGCTTGGTCGGGCGCAACCGCTTCGCCGGCACTTCCTTCAATCCGCCCGGATACCCGCTATGCGAGTAATAAATCTTCTGCTCGACCTTGTTCCCGGTCATGCGAATCTTGTCGGCATTAATAACCACCACGTGGTCGCCCGAGTCCAAATACGGCGTAAAGCTGGGCTTGTCCTTGCCCATCAGCATCCGCGCGACCTTCGTCGCCAAACGCCCCAGCACAACATCCGTCGCGTCCACTACAAACCAGTTTGCGCCCACTTTCAGCGCTTCCGCTTCTTCACCCTTGGCTACGTACGTCCTCATTGCAACAGTCACACCTTTCCCTATGGAGACAAACATTGAGTTTAGAGGATGCCCCCGCTGCTTGTCAACGCACTTCCAACGGCACGCTGGGCAAGAACCGTGGAGCTTTCCTCATTTTGGTAGCCGTCTCGTAGGCATAGGCCAGCTTGATGAGCACCGGCTCGCTCCAGGCGCGGCCGAAAAAGGAAATTCCCACCGGCAGGCCGAACACAAAGCCCGCGGTCACATTGATGTTGGGATACCCTGCCGAGGCCGCTGACTCCGAGCTTCCCCCGCCAAAAGAATCGCCGTTGACCGGATCGGTAAGCCACGCCGGGCCGCCGGTCGGCGCTATGATGGCATCGAGCTTGAATTTATCCATCGTCGCGTCAATGCCTTCTTTCCCGGCAAGCTGCCGGGTTTTCTCCGCTGCCTCCAGGTATTCCTTCGTTGTCAGCGGCCCTTTGGCCTCGGCCTTCAGGAAATTTTCCTGTCCGAAATAGGGCATCTCCTTCTCGTGATTCCTTTCGTTGAAGTCGATGATGTCCTTCAGCGTTTTCACCGGTGCTTCCGGCCCCAGCCGTGCCAGATAAGCATTCAGGTCCGCTTTGAGTTCGTACATGAATACTAGGAACTCAGAATCGCCGAACTTGCCCAGCGTCTCGATCTCCACCGGGTCCACCAGCGTTGCGCCTTGCTTCTTCATGGCGACCAACGCCTCTTCCATCACCTTGTCCACCGCGGCGTTGAAACCAAATGTCTTCCGCAATACCCCGATGCGCGCCCCTTTTAATCCGTCGGCATTTAAGAATTGCGTGTAATCCGTAAACGATTTTCCGCGGCTCGCGGCTGTCGCGCTATCCTCCGGGTCCACGCCGGTAATCGCGCCAAGCATGATTGCGGCATCGCGCACGGTGCGGCACATGGGCCCCGCGCCGTCCTGGCTATGCGAAATAGGAATGATGCCGCCGCGGCTGACCAGTCCCACCGTAGGCTTGATGCCCACAAGACCGTTTGCCGATGACGGGCAAACGATCGAGCCATCTGTTTCCGTTCCGATCGCTCCCGCGCACAGATTGGCGGAAGTACCCGCTCCGGAACCTGAACTCGAGCCGCAAGGATTGCGGTCCAGTGCGTACGGATTCTTCGTCTGCCCGCCGCGCCCGCTCCATCCGCTGATCGAATGGCTCGAACGAATATTCGCCCACTCGCTCAAGTTGGTCTTCCCCAGGATCACCGCGCCTGCCTCCCGGAGCTTTCGCGCCACCTGCGAATCCTTGGCAGCCCGCGACCCCAGCAACGCCAGCGATCCCGCCGTGGTCATCATGCGGTCGCCGGTATCAATATTGTCTTTGATCAAAACAGGAATGCCATGCAGCGGCCCGCGTGAGCCTTTCTCTTTCCGCTCCTTGTCCAGCGCTTCCGCGATTCCCAGGGCGTCCGGATTCGTTTCGATCACGCTGTTGATCGCCGGTCCATGTCTATCGATCGCATCGATACGCCCCAGATATTTCTCCGCGATGGACCGCGCAGTATATTTGCCGGACTTCATCCCCTCCTGCAGCTCGGTCATCGTGATTTCGTCAAACTCAAACCCCGGGACCCCCGCCGGGCCGCTCGCTGGCGAAATCTCCCGAGCCTCAAGCTCTAGCGGTCGCAGCGCCGGGAGGCTCGCGGCCGCCATTCCAGCGATCAAGCTTTTCTGCAAGAATTTTCGCCGCGCGGGAACATTCGGGTTTCGCTTATCCGCGCTACGGTCCGCGGAGTTCGGAACATTGCCAACAGGGCTGGATGTCCCATCAGAATTGCGCTTCGCATCTTTTTTCATGTTCAAAGCCTCACGCATTCCGCCCGGAAGGACGATGTTTTCTTATCGGACGGGGTTGCCATCGGCATCCACGACATGCACGGTGCCCAGGTTTAGCTCGCGAATTCCGGCTTCAACCTTTGCAAGATCCCCGACCACTACCCAGATCAATCGATCCGGGCTCAGAAAGGACTTCCCCGCGGCGTTGAGATCGCTGGTCGTCAATGCCCGCACCTTGGACGCATACGTCGAGTAGTAGTCCTCGGGCAAGCGATACTCCACGATATTCTCAATGGCATCGCCGACCTCGCTCATGGTTTCGCGCGAACCCGCCAGCCGCAGGGTTCGATTGTCCTGGTCCTTGTTGAGTTCATCCTGCGAGATCGGGCGTACGCCGAACAACTCGCGCAGCTCCTTGGAAAGCTCAACGAGAGACTCTTTGGTCTTGTCCGTCTGCACTGGCGCTTGGGTCACCCATGTGCTGTCGCCGCGCGCAAACCGAAACGCCGTGCGCGCCCCGTAAGACCAGTGCTTGTCTTCGCGCAGGTTCATATTCACGCGCCCCCCAAACGTTCCACCGAGAACGTCGTTCCAGATTCCCAGCGCAATTTCCTGCGGGCTGTTGCGCGGCGGTGCGATCGTTCCCGCCAAAATAAAGGACTGCGCCGCGCCCGGTTTGTCGATCAAATACACTTCGGCCTGCTTTGCCGCCGCCACGTTCGGAATGGTCTTCTTCGGGGTATTCCCCGGCTTCCAGGACGCCAAAGCCTTTTCAAGTTGCGGCTTGATTTCCGCCAGCGTGGTGTCGCCCACGATCACCAGCGTGGCGTTATTCGGCCGGTACCAAGTGTCGTGGAATTTGGCGATCGCTTCGCGCGTGAGTTTCCCCACGCCTGCTTCGGTCAGCTCCAGTCCGTAGGGATGATCCTTGCCGTAAAGCGCCGGCGTAATCACACGGTTCGCCATTGCGCCGGGGGAAGTCTTCGCCCGTTGAATCGCCGCAATCTGCAGCTTCTGCTGCCGCGCAAAATCCTCCTGTGGAAACGAAGGATGCAGCAGCACATCCGAGAACAGCGCGAGCGATGGCTCCAGCTTGCTCTTCAACGCGGACAGATACACCGTTGAACTATCTAGCCCGGAACCTGCCTCAATCTCCGCTCCCAGCCGCTGTATCTCATCGCTGATTTGCAGCGCGTTGTATTTGCCCGTGCCGCTGGTCATGAGCGACGACGTCATATCCGCCGTGCCCGGCGTTGCTGCACCATCCGCCGCGGTACCCGCATCCACGAGCATCGTGAACTCCACCAGCGGCAGCTCATGGCGTTCCGCCAGAACCACTTTCAAACCATTCGAAAGGGTCATGCGCTCAAACGCCGGCAGCTTCACGTTTGGCGTCGTACCGACTTCCGGGAGCTTGGAACGATCCGCGCCTGTGCTCGCCGCCTGGTACTCCGGATAGGGCGCCACTTCCAGTTGATAGAGACCATCGCTGAGCCAGCGCCGCGCTGCATCGCGCAAATCCTGAGCCGTAGCTTTGCGCACGCGTTCCAGCGAAATCAAATATTGTTCCGGATTCCCCGTGAATACCTGGCTGCGCGCAAGGATATCGGATTTCCCGCCGAATCCTCCGATGCGGTCCAGCCCGCGCACGAGATTCGCTTCATAGGCCGTCTTGACGCGCTCTAGCTCTTCCGCCGTTGGCCCATCCTTCAAAAATTTGTCAAGCTCTTCCTGAACATCCTTGTTAATCGCCGTCAGGCCCCCGCCGGGTTTCGCCGCCGCGCCAACGCTGAACTGCCCCCCGATTTCGTTCGGGCTGATGCCGCTGTTCACCGAGGTCGCAATTTGCTCGTCATAGACCAGCCGCTTGTAGAGGCGAGAATCCTTGCCCGCGGCCAGCACATCGCTCACTAGATCCAAATAATCCGTGTCGGCCTGGCCGTATCCCGGCATATTCCATATGTTGAACACCCGGGCCACCGGAACGCGGTCTTGCGCTTGCTGGCGGTGCATGCCCGTCATTTTCGCCACCCATTCATTCTGGTACGCAATGGGGGGACCCGCGGGGATATCCGCAAAATATTTCTCGACCTTTTCGCGTGCCGTTTTCACGTCAATGTCGCCGGCAATCACCAGCGTGGCATTCGAAGGCCCGTAATACGTCTTGAACCATTCCTGCACATCCGCGAGTGACGCCGCGTTCAAATCTTCCATGGACCCGATCGTCGTCCACGAGTAGCCATGCCCAGCGGGATACGTGTTCTCTGTGATGAGATACCGCGAGATCGAGTAGGGCTGATTATCGCCCTGGCGTTTTTCGTTCTGCACCACGCCACGTTGCAGATCGAGCGTCTCCTTGTTAATCGTGTTGTAAAAATGTCCCATGCGGTCGGACTCCACGAACAGCGCGTAATCCAGCGCCGATGTCGGCACATCCTCGAAATAGTTGGTGCGGTCGGAATTGGTCGTGCCGTTCAGGTCCGTTGCGCCCACGCGCTCCATCGCGTCGATGTAGCGCCCCTTCAGGTTTTCACTCCCGCCGAACATCAAGTGCTCGAACAGGTGAGCGAACCCGGTCTTCCCCGGCTTCTCGTTCTTCGAGCCCACGTGATACCAGACGTTCAGGGCTACGATCGGCGCCTTGTGATCTTCGTGCACGATCACCGTCAGCCCGTTCGGGAGCACAAATTTCTCATAAGGTATCTTGATGTCCTGCGCGGAAGCGCTCCCGGCGGCCATCGTCAACAACAGCGCCATCCCCAGCGTCATGCCCAGCGCCCTCCCTAGCGAAAGACTCATGTCAAATTTGCGGCTAAAAAAATTCATGTGTTTTCACCCCTGTAAATTGCCCTTGCATTCTACCCGGATTAATCCCTTTTTCAGCAATCTTCGGTACAATGGAAATTCGCGTAAGATTGCAATGTGTTCGAGGAGCCTGCGTGATTCACCGCAACATCTTTCATAATGAGTCCTTGCTGCCCATCGAAAAGGCGCGGCTTTCACCGGGCCAAGCAGGCCTCATCTGCGGCTGGGGGATTTTCACCACCCTGCGCATCTCGCGCGGCGAGGCTTTCGGCTACGAGCGCCATTGGCGCCGCCTGGAAAAAGACGCCGCCATCGTGCGCTTGCCCCTGCCCTACACCGGCCCAAAAGTCCGCGTGCATCTTCATGAAGCGATTCGCGCCAACAAAGTGACCGAAGGCTGCGCGCGCATCTACCTCGTCTACAACACCGTGGGTTTCTGGACGAGCGAGGAGAAACACCCCGAGGTCGATCTCATCATCACCACCGCCGATCTGCCGGCGTATCACGAGCCAGTCCGCCTCGCGCTGCGCGAACACGGCCGCCACGCCGCATCGCCGCTCGCCGGAGTGAAAACCATCTCCTGGCTGAACAATTCCTGGGCCGTCGCGGAAGCAACCAAGGAAGGTTTCGATGAAGTGGTAATGCTCAACGAACGTGGCGAAGTTGCGGAATGCACCGCCGCCAACATCTTCGTTGTGAAAAACAGCAAGGTCTTCACGCCACCGCTAAATTCCGGCTGCCTCGAAGGGGTCACCCGCGGCATCCTTTTTGAAATCGCCCCCGAAGCAGGCGTTTCCGTCGTCGAACAAGCCCTGCGCCCTGAAGAACTTTACTCCGCCGACGAGGTCTTCATTACTTCCACCAACCGCAATCTCATCGCCGTCGGCGAAATCGCCGGCCACAAGATCGCCACCGCCCCCGGCCCGGTCACCAATCAGCTTAATGAACTCTTCGACGCATACCTCACCGATTACGTTAGCCGCCGCCTCGCCGCCTCCCGCTAATCCCGGTGGCTAAATAGAAAAGGCCCCTGTTACCGGGGCCGTTCCTGATTCGCGCCATGAAATCCAACACCGCCGCTCAAAACAAGAATTTCAACGCCAGTTGGATCAACCGTGGATTCAGGGCTCCCTGAATTTTCCCGAAGTTTGGCGAGCTAATGTCGTTGTTCGGCAAAGTGTAATTGGCATGGTTAAAGAGGTTGAAAAATTCCGCGCGAAATTGGACGCTCTTGGATTCCCGGATGCGGATGTTCTTCAGCGCCGAGAAGTCCCATACCGAAAGCCCGGGACCTTCGACGACGTTGCGCCCTTCATTCCCGAAAAATTGCGTGGGGCCATCGTTAACAGGAAACAGCTGCTGGAATGCGCTCTTGTTGAACCACTGTGCTGTCGTATGAGGTCCCGCGTTTGGATCGCCAACAAGGTTAGGCCGGCTGCTGGAAAACCCGGAAATCTCCGGCGCTCCTCCCTGGAAGGAGACATCTGTCGAGTCGTACACCGTAAACGGGGTGCCGCTCATCAATGTAGTAATGCCGTTGACCTGCCAGTTGTTAAGGATGTGCTGGTACCACGCTTGCGGCTGCTTCCAGAAAGGCAAGCTCCATTCATAGCTCAGCACAAAACGATGCGGCGCGTCGAACATGGACTTCCCCCGCTCCGCTGCCAAGTCGAACGGATTTTGCGCTAGGTCGTTTTCTCCCGCAAAGCTCTTCGAGGACGAGCCCGTAATATTGAACGACGACACATCATCCAGCGCCTTGGAAAAGGTATACGAAGCAAGGAAAGATAGCCCGTGGCTGAAGCGTTTCTGCAAACTCGTTTGCAGCGCGTTGTAAGAAGAGTTCGAGATCCCGGCAATTAACCCTGCCGAAGAAAAGGTGCAAGGAGCTGGCTTCGCGAGCGTACAACCGGAATAAAGCCGCCGCTGATCCGGATTACCTCTGCTATTCGTCTGGCCAGGGATAAACACGGCAGGGTTACCTTCAATGAATCGTGGCAAGTGCGTGCCCTTGGTTCCCACGTAGCCCGCTTCCAGAAGCCAATCCCTGCCGAAAGACTTCGCTATGTTCAGATTCCAATCCTGCGCGTAAGGCAATTTCAAATCCTTGTCCAGCGTCAACAGCGTCATCGGCAGGGCAAACGTCCCGTTTGCAGGAGGCATGCCATTGTAAGGATCGGCAAAATTCGGCCCGCTGATCTGCTGCGTTTGTAAATAAGGCGGCGCGCTGACCGGCGTCTGCAACGGCCCGCCTTGCCCCGTATAATAAGGTTCGTAGAAAACCCCAAATGCTGCGCTGACCTTCCATTCCCCACGTCCCGTTGGATCCCAGGCCAGGCCCACCCGCGGCGCAAATGCTTTCTTCTCCGTCTGAATTAGCCCGGCCGGAACACCCGGATCGCCCGGATACACGAGTCCCGCTGGCGCCGTCGGAAACACTTTGGACTGCACCCCGGGCTCGAAGAGATTCTGCCGGTTGCGAATCTCGGTATACGGCATTGGCAAGTCGTACCGCAATCCCGCGTTTAGCGTGAGCCGCGATGAAATCTTGTAGGTATCCTGCCCGTAAAAGTTCAGGTTGTTCCCCCGCAGACCACGGCTCAGATCGGCGCCGCGGCCTTGCAGGAAAAACACGGGAAACCCCGACAAAAAGCTCGCAAATGCATCGGTCACGGGGAACGGCGCAAACACGAAAAATCCGTTCGTCGCGATTCCTTGCAGCAGATTAATTTGATCGCGCTCGTAGCCTCCGCCAAACTTCATCTGGTGCCTTCCATGTATCCATGTCAGCGACCCTGAAACATCGAACGCGTTCTCATACGTGTTCCGCGGTCCAGTAATCGGATCTCCGATGGACGCGTACCCCGACACCTGCACGAAAGGCGGCCCAATCGCCGCCGCCAGCGATGGCTGATACTGAAATCCCAGGCTCGCGGGAGTCGTCTGGTTGATGTGCTCGGTATTCAGTATCTTGTTTCGCAAAAATGAAAACCGTGCCAGGCTTACAAGTGTTGGCGAAAACGTATGCGTCTCCTGCGCCACAAAGTTCTGCGCCCGCACATTCTTCCCCACCGGAAAGCCCGGCACATTCGCGCCATTCGACGATAGAGGATCCGTCCTGCCGCTCTGCGCGAGAATATAGCGGAAGTTCAGGACGTCCCGCGCCGTCAGATAATGATCCGCGCGCAGGCCAAACTGATCGGTGTTCTGGCTCACGTTCTCCGTCGTCACGAATCCATTGGCCCCGTGATTAGGCGTGGGCGCGGGAAAGTACTGCAGCAGTTTCTGCGAAATGGGGTTGATGGGGAAGGGCAACACGTTGTTAGGCAGGGGTTGGGGGTTAGTTGGGTCTGGCAGTAAAAAGAAGAGTTGACCGGCCCGATCGGGCTGACCGGCGTTCGGCTGACCCGTCTGAAAGACACACATACCCGAAGCGTCAAAAACACCCTTGTTCCGGGGACACACCTCGCCAAAGTCACCCTGTCGCTCGAGCGACGAAGGCACGGTAGCGCTTACTGTTTCGCCTTCCCGGTTCCGGAATCCCTCGTAATAGCCGAAGAAGAAGGTCTTGTCTTTGTGCACCGGCCCGCCAAACGTCCCGCCAAACTGATTTTGCTTCAGCGCCTGTACGCTCTGTGTGATCGCATCACTCGCATCGAAGGCGTCATTCCGCAAAAATTCCCACAGCGCTCCGTGAAACGCATTCGTCCCCGATCGCGTGATGACGTTCGTCGTCGACCCCGTACTGTGTCCAAACTCCGCGTTCGCCGTATGGGTCAGGATGCGAAACTCCGCAACTGCATCCACCGGGGGCTCCGTCACAAAGCCCGCATCCACGCCATTAAAATTGTTTGCTCCATCGATCAGAAAATTATTGGATTCCGGCCGTTGCCCATTCACTGCATACGCCTGCCCATCGCGCAGCGAACTCCCCGCCGCCTTCAGTCCAGGCGTAAGTGGTACGACTCCCGGCTGCAGCGTTCCCAGTTGCGTCGAATGCCGCCCATTTAGCGGCAGCTCCAATATTTCGCGCTCCTGTACCGTTTTCCCCAGGTTCGTCGCCGTCGTTTCCAACAGCGAGGCATCCGCTTGCACGCGCACCTCTTGCGTGGCCGTTCCTACCGCGAGGCGAATCGTTACCGTCGCTGTCTGGTTTACAGCCAGCGCAATCCCTTCCTGGACGAATTTCTGGAATCCCTTCGCCTCCGCCTGCACCCTGTAATGCCCCACCGGCAGCGCCACCAGCAGATAGGCCCCCTGGCCGTTGCTCATCGCCGTGCGCGAGAATCCCGTCTCCACCTGAACCACTGTCACTTCGGCCGCGGACACCACTCCTTCGCTGGCATCCTCCACCACGCCGCGAATGCTCCCGGTAATCTCCTGTGCCGCGCCATTCCGTGCTGCGAACAGTGCCAGCAAAGCCAAACAAATCACTTTCCCCGCAGAATCCATTCTTCGCACTTGGTCTCCCTCGCGCCACGTCCTTTTCCTAACTGGACAGGCGAAATCACACCTTACCACGCGCTCTAAAAGAAAAAAATGTTGATCAAGTGCGGAACTAAATGGCGAGATTATAGAAGTCCGGCCCGGGAGTCGCGCAATACTACAAAACAACTAGACCCAAACAAAAACGCCCCCAGGCCGCGCGCATTCTGCGTTCTGCGTGTTACAATTCCCGCCGGACATTCATGCCCGAACAGCTTCCAATTGGTGAAGCAGTCCTCGAAGTCGTTGGGCCCGACGGCGCCCGGCGCTACGTGCGCGTCACACAAACCCCTTTTATGATTGGGCGCGGCGCGGAAACCGGTAACCACCTGCAGCTCTCCGACCGCCGCATCTCGCGGCACTGCGCTACTCTGGTCATCGAAGCAAATCGTTTTTACATCGAAGATAAGGGCCAGCGCCGCGGCTTGTTCGTTAACGGCGAAAAAGTCGAAAGCCGCATGCTTGAAGACGGCGACTCCATCACCTTTGGCCTGGAGGACTCTTACGAACTTGTGTTTCGTTCCTCGACGAGCACCGGCGATGATTCCGTTCCGCAACTCCTCACCCGCATCGATCACATCACCAGTTCCGAGCCAGCCGGCGGCGGTCTGCGCAAGCTGAATCTTCTTCTCGAAGCCACATCGCTCCTCCACTCCCAGCTCCCGCTCGATTCCGTCCTCGCGAAAATGATCGACCACGCCGTCGCGGTCACCGATGCCGACCGCGGCCTGCTCGTTGAAGCCGACGCCGCCGGCGCGCTGAAAGTTCGTCTGGCTCGCCGCACCGGCGGCCTGCGTCTGCCCCCGGAGAGCCTCTCACCAAGCCAAACCGCCATTCAGCTCGCGCTGAAACAACAGTTCCCCGTCATCACCGAAGATCTTGCGCAGGCCGATATGGACTTGCAGGCCGCGCAGAGCGTCGTGGCGCAGCGCCTCCGCGCCGTCGTCGTGATTCCCCTGTATGCGATGTCGCGCGCCACCACGGAAGGCTCTGCCGCCAATCTGAAACGCGGACAATTTCTCGGGATACTGTATCTCGATTCGCGCCGCCCCGCTGCATTTTCAAAACTCGATCGCCAGATCCTCGACGCCCTCGCCACCGACGCTGCCAGCATTCTCGACAACGCCCGCCTCGTCGAGCGCGAGCGAGAACGCCAGCGCCTCGAACACGATCTGGCCATCGCTCGCGGCATTCAGCAAGCGCTGCTCCCCCGCGACTTCCGCGAGTTTCCCCACCTCGCCGTCAGCGGCGTTAATTATCCATGTCTCTCCGTCGGCGGCGACTACTATGACGTCTTCCCCCTGAGCGACAATCGCACGGCTTTTCTCATCGCCGACGTTTCCGGCAAAGGCATCGGCGCCGCACTCCTTACCACCATGCTGCAGGGCGCGCTCTCCGGCATGACCCTCGGCACCGATCCCGCCCGCGTCTTCAATCACATCAACCGCTTCCTCTGCTCCCATGCCGAAGTCGGCCGCTACGCCACCATGTTCTTCGGCATTCTTGACGATAAGGGCCACCTGGAGTTCATCAACGCAGGACACCCTTCGCCCATCCTCATCCGCCGGGGCGTTTCCGAAGAAGCCTTTTCCGAAGGCTCCTACCCCGTCGGCCTCGTCCCTGATGCGGAATATACGGCTGTTTGCCTTAAGCTCGAACCCAACGACACGCTCGTCCTGTTCAGCGACGGCGTTACGGAAGCTATGGATCCCGACGATCAACTCTTCGGCGTTCCCCGCCTCCGCGAAGTCCTCGAAGGCCATGTGGATACGTCACTCGACCAAATCCAGAAACTTATTCTTGAATCCGTGGAAAATTTTGCGCGAGGCGCTCGCCAGGCCGATGACGTTACCCTCCTCCTGGTCCGCTACCGCGCCACCGGCGCCACTGCCCCTACTGATACCGATATCTCCGCCGCCCATTCTGCTTCAGCCTGAAGTTCCAAGAGTGCCTGTGCTACTCGTTGCAGTTCGGCTCCTGCGATGCCTTTACCTGCGGCAACGCCGAAACCTTGCTCTGCTCCAGTAGTTTGTTCAGGCTCGGCAGGCTCTCCGCATTCAACTTGTTCCACAGCGTTACGTTTTTCTTGAACGCTCCGCACGCCTCGCCCGCCGCCTTCCGTGCTGATTCCGTCGGCCCCAGGTCCGCGCTCTCCACCATCGTCAGATACCTCCCGATATCCCGGTTCAAGGGACCAAATCCGGGCGCTTCCTCGGTTCCGCTCTCCAGCGCCGCAAGTTGCTTCTCCATTTCACTCACCGCATCGGTGAGCTCTTTGGGCGCCGGCGCACTCCCGAGCGACTTCTTCTTCTCCGCAAACGCGCCGCGCAACGCGGAAACTTCGTTGAACGCGCTGGCGCTCCCATTCATCCAACCCGCAAGTTTTTTCGCCAGCTCCAGTTGCGCCACGAGGTCCGCTTGCGAAATAGGAACGCGCGGGTCCATCTCCACCACCAGCGCCTGGCGATACGTCTTCCCTTCCACCGTCAACGCCACTTCATAGCGCCCCGGCACACTTAGCGGCCCCTGCGGCTGATACCGCGGCGTTTCCCCTGGAATCGCGTGGTCCGGCAAGGTGTACTCGATGTACGCGAGATGTTCTCCGAAGTACCCGTAGGTCAGCGCCACCGGGTGCGGATAGCGCAGGTCCCATGCAAAGCGGTTTACCCCGGCCTTTGCCGGCAAAACTTCCGGCTGCGAAAACCAATACTCCGGAACATTGGCGGGTGTCGGATCTTGCGCTTGCGCCACGCTGGAAAATCGCTGCACCCGATTCCCTTTTTCATCGAAAATTTCGAGTGTGATCTCTCCCCGCGGCGCGCTTTTCAAGTAATAATCAAGGATCGCGCCCTCCGCCGGATTCCGCCCCGCGGGAGTTTCCGCCGAAAGCGGCGTGTCCGGGTGATTGTCCCAGCGCGCGCGCAGCGCGGGCTCCGGCGCAAAAAAGTGCACCGCGGAATCGCGCGCCGCACTATTCATCTGGCGCAGCGGCGTAAGTTCATCGAGAATCCACAACCCTCTACCAAAGGTTGCCGCAATCAGATCCCGCCCGTGCACCGCAAGATCCCGCACCGAAGAAGTTGGCAGATTCCCCTGCAGCGTTTGCCAGTGGTCTCCGTCGTCGAAGGAAACGTATACGCCCGTCTCCGTGCCCGCGTATAGCAAACCGGCCCGCGCGGGATCCACTCGTACCACGCGCGCAATTCCTGCTTCCGGCAGCCCTGCGACAATTTTTTGCCAGCTCTTTCCCCCGTCCCGTGTCCGGTAAAAATAGGGATGCCGGTCGCGCCGCGCCGCCACCGCCGCATACGCCGCATTCGCGTCGCGCGGCGATGCCTCAATCGAAAGGATGAAACTCTTGGCGGGCAGATCCGCCGGCGTCACGTCCTTCCACGTTGCCCCGTCGCGTGTCAGTTGAATCACGCCGTTGCTCGTGCCTGCCCACACTTCCGCCGTTTCCGCCGCAGATGGCGCAATCGTTTGAATCACGCCGCCATCTTGCGCTTGCGGAGCTTCCTCCGGATCACGGTTGCCGGATTCTTTCTCGAATGGCGGCGTCCCCGCCACTGCCGTTTTCGGCTTGCTGGTCAGATCGGGGCTGATCTCTTTCCACGTCAGCCCTCCATCTCCGGTTTTCAAGACAAACTGCGCGCCGTAATACATCGTGCGCGCATCGCGTGGCGAAAAAACCAGCGGCGTTTCCCAGGCCGTGTGATAATTCGCCGGCGGCACAAATACCGTCGCAATCTGGCCGGTCACGCGATCCAGGCGCAGCACCGTTCCAAACCACCCGATCGAATACACCACATTTGGATTTGCCGGGTCCGCGGCGATGTGCCCGCTCTCGAATCCCCCGCTCGAATACCAGTCCCGGTAAGTAATCTCCCCAAAGTCGCTGCGGCTCGCCACCACCACCGTGCCGCTGTCCTGCTGCGCCGCATAAAGATGAAACGGAAAAGTGTTGTCCGTCGAGACGTGGTAGAACTGTCCCGTCGGCTGATTAAACCACGAGTCCCAGGTCTCCCCTCCATCCACGGTAATCGTCGCGCCCTGGTCCGAGCCTAGCAGGATGCGCTGCGGATCGTCCGGCGCGATCCACAGCGCGTGATGATCTTCGCCGCTTGGCGCGCCTTTCCACGCCACAAATGTTTTCCCTCCGTCCACCGAGCGGTACGCCGTCGTTTGCATCACGTAAACAACGTCTGCGTTCTTCGGGTCCGCAAATACCTTGCTGAAATATCCGCTGCCGATCACCCGCGTATCGCTGGTGATGCGTTGCCAGGTGGCCCCGGCATCATCCGAGCGGAACAATCCTTGATTCATGATCGCAAACACGCGCTTCCCGCCATTTCCGGCGGCCACCGCAACCCCGATGCGCCCGCGATTTCCCGCGGGCAATCCCTTCACACCCACTGCTTTCCAGGTCTTCCCTTTATCGCTCGATTTATAAATCTCCGCATCCGGCCCCTCCGGCTTTTTCTCTCCGGGCTCACCACGCATCCTCCAGGTCGCCGCGTAAATCACTCGCGAATCGCCGGGATCGAAGCACATGTCCGCGATTCCTGTGCGCTCATCCTTGTACAACACTTTCTTCCAGCTCGCGCCGCCGTCCGTGGACTTGTACACCCCGCGCGCTTCCCCCGGTGTTACGTCGCCATTGGCGCCCACTAAAACATTATTGGCATCGCGCGGGTCCACCAGCACCGCATTGATATAGTGTGTCTCCGCCAGACCGATGTTCTTCCACGTCGCGCCCGCATCCGTGGATTTGAACACACCGTTGCCGTCCGTTTGCTCCCCGGTCCCCACGTAGATCACATCCGGATTCTTTGCCGCCACCGCCATCGCGCCAATCGACGCCACATGCGCCTCATCGAAGATCGGTTTCCACACCCGCCCGCCATCGGTCGTCTTCCACACGCCTCCGCCGGGCGTGCCCATGTAATAAGTCGCCGGCCTTCCCGCAATTCCCGCGACCGCCGTCACTCGCCCCGCGCGATGCGGCCCGATCAGCCGCCACTTCATTCCATCCAGCGCATCCGCCGGTATTTGCTGCGCCAACGCGCTGCCCCCGCTGGCCAGCATCGCGGCCAAGCCCGCAAGCAACCTCCAGCGCGAGCCGCTCCGCTTGTTGCATGCGGAGAAATACCTGACAGTCTGTTCCAACGATTTCATTGCGTCCCCCTGAACGCGCGGAGTTTATCATTCGTGGCAGCCCGCACGATAGCTCCGGTTTCCGCCGCTACAGATTCGTTCAACGCCGGGAAATAATTCACTTGCTTCTCTTCCGGGGTTTCCATCCTAAAATGGGGGAGTGAAAATAACCTGCACGCGGATCGGCTTGATTTCTGATACCCACGGCCTGCTGCGCGAGGAAGCCGTCCGCGCCCTCGAAGGCTGCGAACTCATCATCCAC
>JBGOTL010000056.1:0-22951 GCA_041476465.1 Candidatus Acidiferrum sp.
AAAGCTACGACCTAGTCGTAGTTGGCGGGGGCCTCAGCGGGCTTGCAGCAGCCTACTTTTATTGCAAGCAGAATCCTTCCGCTCGAATGCTGATTCTCGATAACCATGACGATTTCGGAGGGCATGCCAAGCGGAATGAGTTCCGGCCCGGCGGGCGGTTGCTGCTGGCGAATGGCGGAACGTGGGCTATCGAATCGCCATTTCCTTACAGCCCGGAATCGCGCGGGCTGATGACGGAATTGGGAATTGATCCGGCTGCGCTGGCGGAGAAGTGCAATGCCAAGGATGCGCACAAGGGTCTGAAGTCGGGATATTTTTTTGATAAGGAAACCTTTGGCGCGGACAAGCTTGTGGTTGGTGCGCCGGGGCGCCGCTCGCATGCAGGTGTTGAAGATTGGAAGAAATTTTTTGCGCAGTCCCCGCTGTCTCCATCCTTGCAGCGAGAACTTGTCCGTCTGCAAGAATCTATCGTTGACTACCTGCCGGGACTTTCTTCGGACGAGAAGAAAGACCGGCTCTCGCGGATGAGTTACAAGGATTATCTTCTCAAGGTCGTCAAGGTCGACCCAGGAGTGATTCCGTTCTACCAGTCGAACACACACGGGCTCTACGGGGTAGGAATCGATGCGGTGGCGGCGCTGGAGTGCTGGGTACTGCAATTCCCGGGCTTTACGGGATTGCAGCTGCAGCCCGGACCTTATAAACGAATGGGTTTCACGGCAATGGGTTACGCCACACCAAAGGATGATTACGAGTTCCACTTTCCCGATGGCAATGCATCCATCGCGCGCATGCTGGTGCGCAGCTTGATCCCGGGTTCCATGCCCGGGCACACTGCGGAGGATGTGGTTACGGCCAAAGCCGATTACAGCAAGCTGGACCAAAGCGACTCCGCAGTTCGGATTCGACTGAGTAGCACGGCCGTTCGTGTGCGTCACCTTGGAGAACAAGCGTCACCGAAAGAGGTGGAGGTCAGTTACGCGCGCGGCAAAAAGGTTTACACGGTGCGCGGCAAAGGCGTCGTGCTGGCCTGTTGGAATATGGTGATTCCGTATCTCTGTCCGGAACTCCCGGAAAAGCAGAAGCAGGCCCTCCTTTATGGAACTAAAGTGCCGCTGGTCTACACCTCTGTTGCCATCAAGAATTGGAACGCGTTTCAGAAACTGGGAGTGCAGAACATCTCTTGCCCCGGGATGTACCACACCTCCGTCTCACTGGATCAGGCTGTGAATATCGGTGACTACAAGGCCCCGACCTCGCCGGAGGAACCAATCCTAATACGCATGACCCGGACGCCGTGCTTACCGGGTTTGTCCGAACGGGATCAACATCGCGCAGGCCGGGGTGATTTACTTTCGACGCCGTTCGAAACGTTTGAACGGAATATTCGCGACCAGTTGTTCCGCGTTTTGGGTCCGGGTGGGTTCGATCCCGCGCGTGATATTGAGGCCATCACTGTCAATCGATGGCCGCATGGCTACGCCTATGAATACAATCCGCTTTTCGATCCGGATTGGCCGGAAGGGCAGCGGCCCTGCGACATCGCGCGAACGAAATTCGGAAGAATCACCATCGCGAATTCAGATGCTGCCGCTGCAGCCTACACGGATCAGGCAATGGACCAGGCATATCGTGCGGTGCAGGAACTCGTAGCTACATAGGGCAGAGGTGCGGAGCAATCCATTGGTTACGGATGGTTATTCCTGCCGCCATGGGCATATCGCTATGGGTTTCGGGGTTGCAAGGTGAAGAAACCCTGCGAAATTGTGTTGAGAGAATACGCGAGAAAATTCATGGGCAGCCGGAGGTGAACGTGGTGGTAACGTCGCGTCGTGATTTTCTGTTTACGCTGGGTGCTTTCAGTTTTTTTCCCCTCCTCAGCATCGAACCCGAACTCATCCTCTCCAACGGCAACTTCTGGACGGTGAATGGCAAACTGCCTCGCGCCGAAGCCGTGGCCATCAGCGGTGGGCGATTTTTGGCCGTTGGCACAAACGATGAAATCATGGCGCTCGCCACGGTGAGAAGCAAGAAGGTCGATTTGAGCAGGAAGACCGTCGTGCCTGGCTTCAACGACGCGCATGCGCACCCGGCCATTTCGGGTGTCGAGCAGTTGCGGATGGTGGCTTGCGATCTTGATTCTATCGAGGCCATTCAAGCGGCGCTCCGCAAGAGGGCGCAGCAGACACCCGCAAGCCAATGGGTGCAAGGCTTCTTGTATGACGATGGCAAGACACCGCGTCCTCTCACACGGGAAGACTTGGATGCCGCCGTACCGGAACATCCCGTGATGGTCCATCACCGCGGCGGCCACACCGTTTTTGTGAATTCGCTGGCCTTCAAGCTGGCGGGGGTCGATGAGAAGACGCCCGATCCTCCGGGAGGGCGTTTTGCCCACGATAGCGCCGGTCATCTCACCGGATTTGTCGGCGATCAAGCTAGAACACCGTTCAACAAATTGACCGACTATAAGCCAACGCGCGATGACTTCCGTGACGGCGCCAAGCTGGTTTCAAAAATGATGGCCAGCAAGGGAGTTACATCGGCTTGCGACGCCATGGGTGATCCTCAAAGTTTGCAGAGCTACCAGGACGCGCGCGATGCGGGAGAATTGCGGACTCGAATCTATTGTCACATTATGCTTTCCTCCATCGATAAATTGATGGCAGCCGGCGTGCGCACTGGCTTCGGCGATGAGTGGGTCAGGATCGGCGCCTTGAAGCTTTTCGCGGACGGCTCCATTTCTGAACGTACTGCATGGTTTTCCGAGCCGTACATTGGCATGTCCGGGTATCGCGGTTTGCAAATGGGAACGAGAGAAGAGATTTATGAGCAAGCGCGCAAGGCGCATGCGGCCGGCTGGCAGATCGGCATACATGCCAATGGCGACCTGGCGATCGAGGAGGTATTGGGGATTTACGAGCAACTGCAGCGCGAGATGCCGCGGCGCGATCCGCGCTTTCGCATCGAGCATTGCACGTATGCGAAGGACTCCGCGATTAAACGCATGAGCGTGTTGAACGTCGTGCCCATCCCATTTTCCGGCTACGTCTATTTTCACGGCGACGTAATGCATTTCTATGGCAAAGAGCGGCTGGAGCACATGTTCCCAATGCGCGGATTTCTGGATGCCGGCTTGTTGCCAGCGGATTCCTCCGATTACACCGCCAGCCCTTCCGACCCGATGATGTGGCTGGAGTCTCAGGTTACGCGGGCGGACATGCAAGGCAATATCTGGGGACCAAGCCAGCGGATCACCGTGGAAGAGGCCATGCGGTGCGGGACGATGCACGGGGCGTATGCTTCATTTGAAGAAAATTTGAAAGGTTCCATCGAGCCGGGAAAACTCGCTGACCTGGTCGTGCTTGGCCAGGATCCCATGAAAACAGAGTCCTCCACCTTGCTCAAGATCCCTGTGGAACGCACCATGATTGGCGGCAAATGGGTCTACGAATCGTAACAATCGTGCACAGGGCCGAAGACACTGAGCTCAGCCGCTTCGTAGCTCTGAAGTTTCCGCCCTGCGATCTTGCCCACACCGGTCAGACCTTAGAGCGTTTCCATCTCGAAGCGCGGGTCGGCCTCTGCAGATCGCTCGCCCTAGCGACCAGTCTGTGCTTCTTCTTGCTTCTCTCCAGCGCAGGCTTGCGCGCGCGCGGCCTTCCTTCCAACCAAGCACAGGCGCAAGACGCCCGGGCTGAGACGCATGCTGAGAAAGGGCTGCAGTCCGCGCAAGAGGGCAACCTGCAATTGGCTGAGGATGAGCTTCGCAAAGCCGTGGCCCTGGCGCCGGGCAGCGCAGAGTTTCTATCGAATCTGGGAACCGTCCTCGCAATGGAGAAGAAACTCGAGGAGTCCACCAAATTCTTCGAGAGAGCGCTGAAAATCAATGCCGGAGATTTAGGAGCTCGCCGCTACCTCGCCGCTAATCTTTGGCAGTTGCACCGTTACGTGGAAGCAAAGCGAAACCTGCTGATTATTTTGAAAGTGCAGCCCGGCGATCCGCAGGCAACGTTGCTCTTCGGAATGGTCGCGGAGAATACCGGAGATTATCTCACCGTTGTGAATATGCTTTCTTCCGTCCCCACGCTCGTGCGTGAGCACACCGAATCCATCGCTGCTCTTGCAAGGGCTTACTATCACCTCGGTGAAACAGAGAAGGCGCGTGCGTGGCTGATGGAGTTGCAGAATCATCCCGCGGGAGTTGAGGCCGTTTTCCTCGGATCGCAAATCGCCGATGAGATGCAGGACTACAGCACTGCCGAGTCGCTGCTCATTTCTCTTCGCCCGGCTTTTTCGGATCAAGCGGCGGTGAGCTACAAACTTGCCGTAGTGAAATTTCATTCCAAGCAGTTCGAAGAATGCCGGCGGATTCTTCAACAGCTCCTGGATGCGGGGCAGAAGACCGGGGAGATCCTTCGTTTGCTCGGATGGTGCTACCAAGGACAGAATCGTTACGAGGAGGCAGTCCACGCGTTGCAGGACTCCACCCGGCTCGATCCAACTGGCGAAACAAACTATTTGGATTTAGGAAAAATCCTTCTGGCTCAGCGCCGGCTTCCCGCGGCGTTGGAACTTTCCAAGCGAACCGTGAATGCATTTCCGGATTCACCGCGCGCATTCTTCCTAAAAGGATCCGTTGATCTTGCGGTGAATCAATTCACCGATGCCGTTCAGTCCTTCACGCGCGCACTTCAGCTCGATCCCGCCGGCTTGGATGCTACCGTGGGGCTCGCTCGAGCCCAAGCCGGCGCAGGGATGACCGAGCAAGCGAAGACGACACTCCAGAGCG
This sequence comes from Candidatus Acidiferrum sp., assembly GCA_041476465.1. Lineage (GTDB taxonomy): Bacteria > Acidobacteriota > Terriglobia > Acidiferrales > UBA7541 > Acidiferrum. The sequence continues at coordinate 4,793 of JBGOTL010000056.1, forward strand.
CAATCCGCAGGTTCATCGAAAAAGCGCCTTTGGAACTCGAATTGGCTCAATTGCTGCTGAAAGAGAGCGAAACCGGTAAGGGGAATGAGGAAGCACGGGCCGAACAGCTTCTCCATTCAGCGGTCGCGCATGACAATGCCCTTGCGGAAGCCTACTACCAGCTTGGAAATCTCGCCCTGCGGCACGACCGTGCGGCGGAGGCGTTGACACACCTGGAAAGGGCTGCGAAGCTTGATCCCGAGAGCGCGAAGACCCACTTCGCCTTGTCGCGCGCGTACCGACGATTGGGCCGGAACGAAGAAGCAGCGAAGCAAACGGATCTTTACGATAAACTAAAGGAAAAGGAATCGCAGCGTGCCCCCGTCCCTTCGCTGGCTGATCCGTCTAGCAAGTAGAGATCGTCCAATGTTCCGGCGCAATCGCGCGCCCTGCCGGCTGATTTTCTTGCCTCTGGCAGGACTTCTCTCGTTCACTCCCCTGGATTTTTTCCAGCATCGGGCGGCTTCATCGCCCTCGCCCGGGAAGGAATTCTTTGCGGACGTCACCGAGCAGGCCGGGATTACCTGGAAGCAGTTTAGCGGGCAATCGCCAGACCGTTTCTTGATCGAAACCATGGGGGGAGGTGCGGCCTTCCTTGATTTCGACGGCGACGGCCTGCAGGATATTTTTTTTGTGAACGGCGGAGAAACGCCCCACGCCAAGAACGATTCGCCAGTTCGAAACGCGCTCTATCGGAATCTCGGCAATGGAAAGTTCGAGGACGTAGCGGCAAAGGCCGGCATCGATCATTTATCTTTTTATGGAATGGGGGTCGCTGCCGCGGATTACGATAATGATGGCTTCCCGGATATCTTCATCACCGGTTTTCCTTCGAGCGCGCTCTTTCATAACAATGGCGACGGAACATTCACTGACGTTACTGACCATGCCGGAGTAAAGAATGCAGGGAAGTGGGCTGCAAACGCGGCATGGTTTGACTTTGACCGGGACGGCTATCTGGACCTCGTGGTGACGAACTACGCCCAGTTTTCATTTGCGGATAGCAAAAAATGTGAATTTAACGGCGAGCGCGCTTACTGCGCACAGCAAGCCTATCCCGGCATGCCGCTCACGCTTTATCATAACAACGGCGACGGAACATTCACCGACTTGAGCGAAAGCAGCGGATTCGCAAAACTGATTGGGCGAGCGCTTGGAGTTGTCGCTATCGATGTGAACGACGACGGTTGGCCCGATCTTTTTGTGGCTCGCGACGCTTCACCCAATCTGCTTCTCCTCAACCAGAAGAACGGCACGTTTCGTGACGTTGCGTCCGAAGCCGAGGTTGCCTACGATTCTGCTGGCGTCGCCAAGGCCGGTATGGGTGTCGATGCAGGAGATGTGAATGGAGATGGTAAGCCTGATTTTGTCGTTACGAATTTCAACGACCAATATCATTCCCTCTTCGTGAGTTCGCCTTCCTTGCTCTACGACGATCAAACAGTGGCTTCCCGCTTGTCAGCCTACACAAAATCCTACGTCGGCTGGGGGATACACTTCATCGACTACGACAACGACGGAAGCCTCGACTTGATCATGGTGAACGGCCACATCAACCAGGCTATTGAAGCGACTCGTGTGGATGTGAAGTACAAGGAGCCACCGCTCCTGCTCCGCAACGATGGAAAGGGAATTTTCCAGAACATGCGCGAAAGTGCGGGATCTGCGTTTCGCTCAGGCTACACCGGCCGTGGTCTTGCCGTGGGCGACTTCGATAACGACGGTGACCTGGATGTGGTCTTCACGCGGCTGGACGAGAAGCCCGTGCTGCTGCGCAATAATGTGGGTCAAGACCACCCTTGGGTCGGCCTCGAGCTGCAAGGAACAAAAAGCAATCGCGATGCAATCGGGGCAAAAATCACGGTGGATACAGGAAAACGAAAACTTGTCCGTTGGATTACCGGTGGGGCCAGCTATCTTTCCTCACACGACAAGCGGGTTATCGTGGGTCTGGGTGATGGGTTTGTTTTAGGAGCGGTGGATGCCGAAATCCGTTGGCCCAGTGGAGCTTTGCAGCGACTCCCAAACCTCAAGCTGAGGCAATATCACAAGATCGCCGAGCCCACGGGTAACGGCGCGACCCAGATCGAACTAAAGCAAGGTTTGGTCTCCTCAAACTCAAAGGCCGCGATCCTCGATAGCAAATGAGCGCCGGCTCACTTCCCAACGCGGAACTGCCTATAGGCTTGGTAGCCGATATAGACATCGTCTGACAGATTCGCAATGTTCAGTTGCTTCACCTCAAGCGTATTTGGCGTACCCTGTTGCTTACAACCGTTGAGCTTCTGCTTTTCTACAGCATGCTCCGGCCACAGAAACCTTGCAGAAGCAGAGAGAGACACGTAGTGCTTCCTTTTTTCAGTCGAAGGATAGGAATGTTGTTCCGCTGTTTTCTTCTTTCCCTCCGCAGGGCTTTGAAAATAGGAGTGTTCGTCTCCGAGTTCGCTCACTAACGCCTGCATCGCGGCATAAAAATCACCGTCGCTCATGCCGGGATGAATCATGGAGTTGGTTCGCGCCGTCATCACTTTCCAGTCATGTCCGCGAAAGTCGGGATACACATAATGTTGGCTCACCGTCAACGACAATTCATATAGCACGGCCAGTTGGAGCTGAGTTTTCCCAGCGCTTGAAGAAGTTGCGTCGGGCGATTCAAGACGGGGCTTGGGCCGGGGTTCGGCCTTAGGTTGATTTATCAGTCCGGGGGGCATACTCACCGGGATGGACACGCCCGGGACAAAGAGACAAGCCCGCACCCCGTTCACGCTGACGTTGGTGTTGTTTGGTGGCTTCAGGGCGGAATTGGCCTGCAAAGGAATTGAGGTAAAAAGTCCGCCTGCAATTATGGAAATCGATAAGAAAGTGGACGCAATCTTTTTCACCGAACACTCCCTATCTCTTATTCAGCCCACCCGAGGTCACGCGTGCCGCAGCGCCCAGATCAGGCGCACGGCTCCATAGATCAGGAAGGCGGCGCAAACCAGCGAAAGAGCAATAGGTGCCTCCACGGCCACCGCCGCCAGTCCCGCAAAAACCATCATCAGCCCTCCACCGAACAGCACGAAGCGCTTTCTCCAGGTTGCGTCGTGCCGCCACGACCCGCTTTGCCATGCCAGTTTGAAGTCTCTTAAAGGCAGCTCTTCCGAAAATTGCCGGCCCTCTGCCTTTCCAAATATTCGGTAGCTTGACCCGCGTGCAACGTACGGAGCTGCACGCAGATTGCGGTTGATGCGGCCTTGTTCCTCCACCTCGGTGTGCGACATCGGCTTGCCCTTTTCATACAGCATAAGCAGACATCCACCCATGAACACCATGAACCCCAGCGCGGCAACAGGAATGAGAAACGCCAGGAGAACGTTCCGGTTCCTGGTCAAAACTTGTTCCGCCAACTGAAGGACGGCCACGTGCTTGCTTGCTGCGCTCAGGGCAATGATGCCGGCCACTGCGAGTATGGTCTTTAGAGTGGATTTCATGGCTCTTCTACCGCCGGTCATCGCTTTCGCTTCTGCGGGTCGAACCCTGAGCGCCCGGTGGCATTCCCTTGCGCAAATCGCTCAAACTCTTTACCAACAGAAGCGCACCCATGCTGAAGAAAAAAGCCCCCATCGGCGTCATGATCGCAATGAGTACCCAGTTGTTCTGACCTTGGGCGCGGTTGGAGCTTGGGTTATGGGCACGATAGATGACTACCACCGGGCCGTTGACCTGCAGCTTGCGCCACATCTCCACCGGAACCTGGCTGCTGCCGTCCACCCGCCCGTACGGCGTGTCGAAGCGATAGTCAATCCGAAGGTCCTTGCCTCTTCGCTCTCTTTTGGTAACCACCGCCTCCGATGTCATACCGTCACTTCGATAACGCCATTCGCCGACGATCAGCGACAGACCAATGAGCAGAGGAACGGCTCCGACGACGAACCAAATCGCGCCAAACTGCACCCAGAATGCGCCAAAGGCAACTCGCCAAAAGTTCGCGCGTCGTGAAGTTTTGTGAGTGGTTGGCTGCATGGCAACGAAAACACCAATCGGCCTTCAGATCCCCCAGATAAAAGTCGTCATCTGCTTGTTGCCGTGGCCACGATTACGAAGCTGGCTCACGTGCAAGTGTAGCTCGATGGGTCCGGGGGTCGGTGCATCGAAAAAATAATGACCCGTGCGAACGTGCCCTATCGTACTGTTACAGTTCTTGCTTGTCGAGTTGCTGCCCCGCTTGTCAAAGCCTGCTGCATCGGGCCCAGATGGCCGATTCGCTTCCACCGATATCGCCCCACTTCACAAAATACGGGTATCAGAACAAGAGTTCGGGTGACCTCCGTCTCCATCTGGACGCGCCTCATAAGTTGAACCGAACGGTCTATATTGCCAAAAGCTTCGTTTTGTGCGGTATTTCTATCTATCCGACGTTGAACATCTGTTTAATTTGTTGCAGGGAACAGCTGGAAAAGGGAACAATTATCCTTGCGAGGACTTGCTCCCCCAACAAGCATAAATTGCGCTGCGGTTTCCATGTGCGGTTTTCGAGACGCGCAAATTCATTCGAACAATGGCAAAGATCACATTAAATCGATGCAACATCTTGGCGATCACGCGAAAGGAAATCTCGTCAGATTCTGGCGTTCGATGCCCACATCGTCTCCGTGCAATTCCCGCAGAGCATAGGTGACAAACTCGGAGGTGACTTTTTTGCGCCAGGTCATGTCGAAATCCGTATTGTCGAGGGGCTTGGCGATGCGAGCCGCGAGAATGGCGGCTTCGGCAATGGCCTCTCGATTCATGGTTCGGCCCAAAAGAGACTTTGCCGCGTCCGCGGCGACCAGCGGGCGGGATGCCGCGGAACCGACCACGATGCGGGCATCGTCGACCACACCGTTACTCGACAATTGTATGGCCGCCGCCACGGACAAGACAGGAAAGTCGAATGAGCCGCGGCGCCTCAACTTCCAATAGGTGCTCTTCCAGCCATGCAGTGAATCCAGCAAAATTTCCGCAAGAATCTCATCGGGCCTCCGCTTGATGTAGTGCATGCCATCGTTGTTGTATAAGTCAGCGAGCAGGACTTCGCGTTCACCGGATTGCGAAACCAGGCGAACTCTGGCTCCGAGAGCAATCAATGCCGGAGCGGTGTCCGTGGAGGAGACCGCCATACACTTCGGACTTCCCGGTGCGACCCAGCATGTCGTTCCATCTTTCTTCAGGCAAAAATTGATAGACTTTCGCCATTCATAGTTCTGGTCGTAATAATTACAACGCGTATCCAAGCATAGGTTTCCTCCAAGTGTGGCCATGTTTCGGATCTGGGGAGTAGCCACTTGCGAGGCGGCTTGTGCCAAAGCGGTCAGGCCATTCCGAAAACGGGGATCAGCCGCGATTTCGCTGAGTGTGAAGCAAGCGCCGAGTCGTGATGCAGAATGGTTTAATTCAACCCGCTTCAGGCTTTCAATGTGACGAAGACTCATTAGAATCCGCGGAACCTGTTGCCTTCGTTTCATGTTTGGAAGCAGATCCGTGCCCCCCGCAAGCGGCATGGCATTCGGTCCCTCGCCGCCTAGAATGCGCGCGGCTTCCTCCAGTGTGCGTGGAGCTCGAAACTCAAAAAGGGGCAGCCGCATCATGAGCCGAGTACCTTCTCTTTCTCGATTGAGGATTTCCCGCGGTGAGGAACGTCATTCACCGCGTTGCCATCCCCTCCTTCCCAGGGTGGGGGCACGCGGAGGGCTTCCGGCCAATCAACAAGCGGAAAATGGCTCGGGCCGAAACGTGGAGCGCGACCCCCTTTCTTTTCCGCAAGCGCCTTCACTATTTTTTCCGGCGTGATGGGGACTTCATCGATTCGCACGCCCACGGCATCGTAGACGGCGTTGGCCACCGCGGGCATGATTGGGAGCAGGGGACCCTGTCCGACTTCTTTCGCGCCAAAAGGGCCATGGGGATCGGGTTCCTCGATCAGCTCAGTAACCACTTCGGGCATGTCGAGAGAGGTCGGGCTCTTGTACTCCAGCATCGATGGAAACTTGTGCACCAGCGCGTGAGACAGTCTTTTTGGAAGACGGCGAAACTCCTGCTCTTCCATCAACGCTTCGCCCAGCCCCATATAAACACTGCCTTCGATCTGGCCCCGCACGAGTGTGGGGTTCAGTGCGCGTCCAATGTCGTGTGCGATCCAAATCGTGGGGACAGTGATCCAACCTGTCACAGGATTCACCATGACTTCGACGATCGCTGCAGAATACGAGTAGGTGGGAGAAGGACCTACGCCGCCGCCCTTATACAGCGCCGGAGACTTTGGGGGCGTGTAGGAGCCAACCGTGCCGATCGTGCCAAACCGTGCTTCCGCCAAACAAACGGCCTCTTGAAACGTGACGCTTTTTTCCGGTGCGGCAGAATCGAAGACACGCTTTTGGGCAAAGCTCAACCGTTCTTTCGGCACTTCGAGGCGTTGCCCAACTGCTTCGGCAAGCAGCGCCTTGGCTCGCTCGGCGGCCTGCAAAGCGGCGTTGCCCGCCATGATCGTCACGCGGCTCGAGTACGATCCGAGGTCAACAGGTCCCAAGTCGGTGTCGCCGGTGAAGAGACGAATGTCGAAAGTGTCGAGGCCCAGAACTTCGGCTACGATTCCTGCGAGAACATCATCCGATCCCTGCCCGATCTCGGTGGCGCCGCAGAAAACCGTAACGCCGCCACCGCGGTCGAGCTTAAGCTGAACTCCCGAGTGAGGCATCTTGTTCCAATAGATCGGCAGTCCTGCGCCAGTCAAATAGGCTGAGCACGCCAGCCCCACACCTCGCCCCTCTGGGAGCTTACGGAATTTATCTTTCCAGCCGGATTTTTCGACCACGCGGCGAACGCATTCAGCGAGACCTACGGTCCCGAGCCGGAGATAATTTGCCGTGACCACATTGGGTGACTCAGCAATGCGCAGCCGGAGGTCCGCGGGATCAATCTTTAGCTTCTCGGCGATCTTATCGAGTTGCACCTCTTGGCCGAATCGCGGCTGCACGGTTCCATGGCCGCGCTTTGGTCCGCAGGGCGGCTTATTGGTGAAAGTGCGGCAGCCGCAAAAGCGATAACGCGGGATGTGATAGGTCGTCGTCTGTAGCGCGCCCGTGTAAAACGTGCTGGCTACGCCGTACGAACCATACGCGCCGCCGTCAATCAATGTCTGCAGGTGCATCGCTGTGATTGTGCCGTCCTTCTTGACTCCGGTCTTGAATTTCATCAAGACCGGATGGCGGCCCCGGTGGCAATAGAAGACCTCCTCGCGCGTTAGACAAATCTTGACCGGCCGGTCCAATAACAAAGCCGCCTTGGCCACGACGATCTCATGATTAAAAGGATCGCTCTTTCCTCCAAAACCGCCGCCGTTGGGCGTGGCGATTACCCGAATGTGTGCCGGCGGCATTTCTAGCACTTTGGCCAAAGCGCGGTGAAGATAGTGGGGTGTTTGCGTGCTGCTCCAGATGGTTAGCTTTCCATCTGGATCTTTGATGGCAACCGAGGCATGCTGCTCGATGGGAAGATGCGTGCTCCCTTGATAGAAAAAAGTATCTTCGAAAACTTCATCTGCTTCAGAAAAGCCTGCTTCCACATCGCCAAACTCTAGTGATACACGCTTGTGAATGTTTCCTTCCTCGCCGTACTCGTGAATCCGTGGTTCAGGAGTCGCTAGCGCTTCTTCCGGATCGGAAATCGTGGTAAGAATTTCATACTCGACGTCGATCAAGTCCAATGCTTCAAAAGCCGTCAGCTCCTCTCGCGCAATGACAGCAGCGATGGGATCTCCAACGTGCCTCACATGATCCACGCAAAGAGCCTGCTCGTCCTGACTGACTGGAAGGATCCCATACTCGATGGGGAGATTCTTTCCCGTCAGGGCTAAATACACTCCAGGATGAGCCATCGCGCGCGACGTGTCGATTTTTTGGATTCGCGCGTGCGGGTGGGGAGAACGCAGCAGTTTGCAGTACGCCATTCGGGGCAGAGCAATGTCATCGGCGTAGCGGGTCTGGCCCGTCACCTTCGCGCGGGCGTCCACTCGTCGCCGAGGAACGCCAATGACGCGTAATTCCTTCTTGTTCGTCCGTGAATCCTCAACCGGCGGATCTGGCATGTCCTTCTGAATGGGCATGTGCCCCCCAAAACTTCTCGCAATGCTGGCCGCAACCTTGGAATCTATGTTGCCGATTTCTTTTGCTCTGCGATCTTGAGTATGGCAGCTTCGACGGCCTCAAAAATCTGGAGATAGCCCGTACACCGGCACAAATTGCCAGAGAGAGCTTCGCGAATCTGATCACGATTGGGATTTGGAATCTGATCCAGCAAAGCTTTTGCCGTCACCAGGATTCCAGGCGTGCAGTATCCACACTGCGCCGCACCGAGATCGGCAAATGCATCCTGCAATGGGTGCAGGCGGCCATCGGATGCGAGCCCTTCTACGGTGAGCACGTTTCTTCGGTCGCACTCCAGCGCCAACACAAGGCAGGAAAGCACCGGCTTCCCGTCTAAAAGAACTGCGCAAGCTCCGCATTCTCCCAGTTCGCAACCGTGCTTGGTGCCGGTGTGACCAAGATCTTCGCGAAGGAGTTCGAGCAGAGTCTTATAAGGTGCAAAAGCGACATCAACCTCTTCGCCATTCAGTGTGATCCGAATGCGAGATGTTTTCTGAGATTCGATGGGCAGTGTGGTCATGTGGAATCACTTCTCTCAACAATCACCAAGCTACAGCATGTTTTTTCACTTCTTTCGGGGACTGTCTTTGAATCGCATGTTGCACGCCTCTTGTCGATCTTACGCATCGAAGATTGTCAGGTTTGCTCAATAAACCCCGGATCAGATAATCTGCAAATCCGTCTGCGATCTCGGCCGCTGTCAGGCGCCCTTCCGGACTGAACCAAAGCACGCTCCAGTTCAGAGCTCCCAGCATTGCGCGAGCTGCGAGGGCTGGGTCACGAGGAACCAACTCCCCTGAGCGGATGCCCGCGGCGATCAATTGGCGCACACCCTCTTCGTAACGATCGCGTTTCGTTATCAGTCGCTGTTGCAGGTGCCTTGGCAATGTGCTTGTCAAGAAATGCGCTGCGGATCCTTCGACTTCGTCCAACACACAGCGCAAGTGAGACACGATAACCAGGCGGAGTCGTTCTGCCGCGCTTGCTTTCAAGCGGCGGGCCCTTTCGAGCGCGGCAATCAACCGGTCCAGGGAATTGTCCTGGCAGAAAAAGAGGATTTCGTGCTTTCCTCGGAAGTAATTGTAGAGGTTTGCCGGAGAGAGCGAAGCGGCCGCCGCAATGTCGCGCATGCCGGTCTCCGCAAATCCTCGTCCGCGGAACTCTCTTCCCGCAGCGCGAAGAATCTCAAGACGCCTCGCAAGGTAGCGTCGCCGCATGCGGTCATTGCCCGGATTCCTGGTTCGGCTGTTTGGCAAATCAAGTCTCCACGGTTTGAGCCACTCTTGGACAATACCGCGCGGCCCGTTATCACAGGTACCATGATCATCCGGTCCCTGTCAATGAATTCTGAACATGTGTTCAGAAAGTGAACATTCGTTCAGAGGAATGGGCTACCAGCGTCAACGGAGAACCACGATTGCAGTGTAATTCCTGGAATTCGCTTCCCCGGGCGCATTCCCCCGGTTAGGCGGATTGATTTTCGGGAGTTTTATCAAGCCGCCGGAAGCGCCTGGCCTTCATCTCATAATGGGTGAGCGTGCCGGGTTGCGCGACCGTGACTGTCGGGCGCAGCGAAAGCGCATAGTATATGGCCTCTTCGACACCAGCACGCACGCGCTCCGCATCATCGCCGGAAACGACTTCAATCTGCACTTCGAGGCGCTGCATCTCGTGGAGAGTCGTCACCGTCACTTGGAATTCATCGACGTTCGCAAACTGCCGGATCACATTTTCGATCGCAGTGGGGTAGACATTTACACCGCGGATCGTCACCATGTCGTCGCTGCGTCCCATCAGTCCCCCATCAAACCGCGCGAGCGTGCGTCCGCAGGCGCAGGGCGACAGATTCAACCTCACCAGATCGCCGGTGCGGTACCGGATCACGGGAAATCCCGGGCGGCCCAGGTTTGTAATGACAAGTTCACCCGTTTCGCCGGGGGGCAATTCCTGCCCGGTTTGTGGATCGAGCACCTCGACGATAAACTCGCTCTCGATAACGTGAATTCCGCCGGGCTGCACTTCGCACTCGAAGCTGTAGGCCCCGACTTCTGTGGCGCCTGCGTGGTCGAAGCACTTGGCTCCCCACGCCGCCTCGATTCGCTCCTTTGTCCGGGCGACGTTTGCTCCCGGTTCTCCGGCGTGGATTAGCGCACGAACAGGAAGTGCGCGGATATCAAAATGTTCGTTGCGAGCGATTTCCGCCAGCCGGAGTGCATACGTTGGTGTGCAGCAAACCACGGTCGCTTCCAGGTCACGCATCATCCGAAGCCGCTGCAGCGAATCCCATCCTCCTCCGGGAATCATCATCGCCCCAATCTGTCTCACTCCCTCAACCGCGGCCCAAAAACCAATGAAAGGGCCGAAAGAAAAGGGAAGAAACACGCGATCCGCTGAGGTCACACCGGCGCCGTTTAGCACATATCCCCAGCACGCGCCCCACCACTCCCAACTCTCCGGAGTGTCCAGGACACGCAAAGGAATCCCCGTGGTTCCGGAGGTTTGATGAAAACGGGTATAAGCGCTCCCGGGAAAAGTGGCATTGGTCCCAAAGGGAGGCTCCTCCTCCTGCGCTTGCATGAGCTCGGATTTGTGTGTGAAAGGCAGCTTAGCTAAATCAGAAAGCGATCTGATATCGCCAGGCACAATGCCCGCATTCTCCCATTTCTTTGTGTAGAAGCGATTGCGTCCAAACAGTTGAGACAATAAAGCTTGGAACTTCTTCAACTGGAGCGCCCGTAATCGCCCTCTCGGCATGGTTACTATGCCTTGATGGAAGAATGGCATAAATTCAGTCAGTTACCTGGAGATTCGGAATCATCTCTTCGCCTGCGCAAATCCCGTCTCAGCGCGGAAACAGCCGTGCCGCATTGTCATACAAAATCTTCCGCTTTGCCTCGTCCCGGATCGGCAGGGCATTGAACTTTTCGATGTTGCCCTTGATCTCTGGCACGCCCGGTCCCGGCCAATCGGTTCCCCACAATACTTTGTCTGCTATCTCTTCGATTCGTGGAAAATACTCCATGAGTTTCTGCGGCGGGATGCCGGAGATATCCATATACATATTTCTGTGCCGGCGGACAAGGAAGAACGCTTCGTCCATCCACAAGGGTCTCCCGCCGTGCGCCAGAATCACCACCAGATCCGGATAGTCGACGCTCACATCGTCACACAAAATCGGCTGGGCATGAAGATTTCTCGCGCCTGGGAAGATGGAAGTCCCCGTATGAATCATCACAGGTAAGCCATTCGCCTGAGCGCGCCCGTATATCGCCGCCAGGCCACGGTTGCCTTGCATATAGTCATTGGGCGACAAGACTTGATGTGACGGATGCAGTTTGAGGGCGCGAATTCCAAGTTTCGCGAGGCGGTCAACTTCGGCGCCTGGATCGGGAACCGTCCCGGGAAGTACGCCTCCGAACGCTAGCAGGCGGTCCGGTGCCGTCTTACAGTACTCCACGATCCAATCGTTCACCTCCGGAGTGAAACCAATAACCTTCGGGGCGACATAATTGATCAACCCCGCGCGCTCCACCCCCAGACTGTCGAGCAGCCCGAGAAATTCTTTGGGATCGCTGGAGTAGCGTTCGACATCGGCGTAGTCCTTGCGTCCGCGCTTGATTAATTCAAGCGCCGACGATTTCATCAGATGGTAGGGCATGATGTGAACGTGAATATCGATGATGGGTTGCACTGAGTTTTCGCCCCTCGCTGGACTAAAATTCGTTACATTATCTGAGAAATGCATCAACGCTCTGCCCGAACACAGAATCGTATTCTATACTCCATCGAGTCAAATCGGACTACGAACACTTCCCAGCAAAATTATTAGCCCGGACAGTAGCCCGCCAGTTTTGTGTGCCAGATGTAAATGGAAATAGGGGGGATAAAGAATTCTAGCGGAGAGGGGGGATTGTCTTTCGGCAGCTCTCGCAACTCTCCTGGTTTCTGTCACTTCACTCGTTATGCCTGCATTTTCTGTCGTTTATGGACGAGTCTCAGCAGTCCCATCCGTCTCAGCAATGCCGCCCACTCTCTCCCAGGGGCATCGAAAGTGCCCGAAAAAAGTAACATGAGTATCACGGCACAAATTGTCGTGACCTGTCCCCTACCCGAAAGCTCGCGAGTGATGAGGCTTCCTACCTTTCGAATCGATTGCGTGATCGTGGAATTCCGATCAGTGATATAAACTCTCTCAGTGAAACTGGTACAAAAACTCTGGCAGGCCAGGAGCTTCTGGGCTCCTGCCGGACGATGTGCGAGAGTTGATGGTCTACTGGTCAAATAGCGAGCGTTTAGGCAGACGCGGCGAGAGGTGCTCGTATTTACTCGTCAGCAATCACACCGGGTGCACCGAAGACCTCCCGATTATCAGACGACCGAGCGCAGGAACAGCCGAGAAGCTCTTCACACCGCGCTTGCAGACCGGCTTCTGTGGACTGCACTTCCCTGGTGACCAGAAACCCATTGCTTTTCGCTTCGACGTGGAAACAATCCCTTACGTAAGACTCTGGCTTTGCCATGGCGGCTTGCACGCGAAACACACACAAAAAACTTTTTACGGTTGCCGTGGAACCTTGCAACACCTGTTCGGATTCACTGGCCGATGCCAGCGCGCGAGGAGCATGCCCGGTGCTGGATGCAGGCGCGTCCCGGCGGTGGGGCTTACGGATCGAACTGCGCAACGGAATTCCAAATTCCAAATCGAGGCCTGACCTGTGAACCTGACCAGTATCGACTGGGCTATCATACTTGTGTATTTTGTCTTCGTGCTGGGCATCGGTTTTCTGCTCAGGCGCAAGGTAAAGACCAGTGCGGATTTTTTCCTCGCTGGCCGTTCGATTCCCGCCTGGGTCTGTGGCCTGGCTTTTATCTCAGCTAACCTGGGAGCGCAGGAAGTCATCGGCATGGGCGCTTCCGGCGCGAAGTATGGCATCCTCACAAGTCACTTTTATTGGATCGGCGCCATCCCTGCCATGGTGTTCGTTGGCATCTTCATGATGCCGTTCTATTACGGATCGAGAGCACGCTCCGTGCCAGAGTATTTGCGGCTCCGCTTCGACGAAAAAACTCGCGGACTGAACGCCATCTCTTTTGCCACGATGACGATCTTTTCTTCGGGCATTTCGATGTATGCCATGGCCAAGCTGATTCAGACCCTGCACTTTCTGGATGCTCCATTCCGGCACTTCGGCCTTCCGCAAGCCTGGATTTTCCACACCGGCATTATAGTGTCGGCGTTGGTCGTGCTCGTCTACATCTATCTCGGGGGACTCACGAGCGCTATCTACAATGAGGTTTTGCAGTTTTTTCTCATCGTCGCGGGGTTTATACCTCTCGTGTGGCTTGGCCTGAAGAATGTGGGAGGCTGGCACGGCTTGCAGGCTACCCTCGGCCCTTCTTACACGCATTCTTGGGTCGGCATGGGCAGCCCGCACACAAATCGACTCGGGGTGGAGTGGTTTGGTCTGACGATGGGACTTGGGTTCGTGCTCTCCTTCGGATATTGGTGCACGGACTTCCTTGTGGTGCAACGCGCCATGGCCGCGGATTCCATGGCTTCCGCCCGGCGGACTCCGCTCATTGCAGCCGTCCCTAAAATGCTCTTTCCGTTCCTGGTTATTCTTCCCGGGTTGATCGCGATCGCGCTTCCCACACAGCCGCTGCCAGTCTCGCATGCTACGCAAGGCTCGTCAGTTACGGCTCCTGCCGGCCAAGGACTTATCCCGGTGAAGCTCGATGCCACAACGGGACAGCCCGTGCTCGATAACAGTGGCCACCCGCAACTGGACTATGATCTCGCCGTTCCCAATCTGCTTCTGCATTATTTCCCAACAGGCATTCTCGGGCTCGGTCTAACGGCGCTGCTCGCGAGCTTCATGTCCGGCATGGCTGGAAACGTAACCGCTTTTAATACCGTCTGGACCCATGACATCTATGAGCCATACATCCGTTCGAATGCCACCGATGCGCACTACTTAATGATTGGCCGCATGGCCACCGTTTTCGGTATCGCGCTGTCCGTCGCGTGTGCCTACATGGCTACCCGCTTCAACAACATCATGGATATGTTGCAGCTCGTATTTGCGTTCGTAAACGCTCCTTTGTTCGCAACATTTCTCCTGGGTATGTTCTGGAAACGCGCAACGGGCCACGGAGCTTTCGTTGGTCTGCTCTCGGGCACTTGCGCGGCCGCAATTCATCATGCCCTGACCATTCCCGTGGATGCGATTCCCGGCGTGAAGGGCGGCTGGCTGGCCGTGCTTCACATTTACCCCAGCGAGATGGCGCAGAATTTCTGGACGGCAATCTTTGCGTGGATCACCTGCTTTGTGATAACAATTCTCATCAGTTTCGTCACCAGAGCCCCGGAGGAATCGCGCCTCGTCGGCCTTGTCTATTCCCTCACGGAACGCCCCAAAGAAAGCGATCTTCGGTGGTATCAGCGGCCAGCGTATCTGGGTGGCGCGATTCTTGCGCTAACCGTGCTGTTGAATTTCATCTTTCGATAGAGAGGCCCTATGGGACTGGATATTCGCTTGCCGATCGGGATGTTATTCACCATTTTCGGAATCATGCTGGTTATCTTCGGCGCGTTCAGCCGCCCTGCGCTCTACGCACAATCGTTGGGTATCAATATCAACCTTGTCTGGGGCGTTGTTTTGCTGGTGTTCGGTGCGGTCATGCTCTATCTGGGAGTGCGCGCAAAGTTTGGTCCGCGCCTGGTTGGGACGGCAAATCCGCGTGGAGGAGAACCGCGGCACTGAGCGCGGCTGCGCACGATGCACAGGCCCACATCATCTTCGCGAACCATCGTCCTGCGGAACATCCATGGATAAGGCGCGCGCGCTGCTTGCAAAATTCAAGACCCGCTTCGGTACTTCGGCTGCAATTTATCGCGCTCCGGGCCGTGTGAATCTAATCGGCGAGCATACGGATTACAACGAAGGCTTCGTTCTGCCAGCGGCCATCGGATTTTCATGCTGGGTGGCCATCGCTTCGCGAGACGATCGCAAGCTGGTCCTTTACTCCGAGAATTGTGGAGAATCTGTCGAGGCAGATCTCGACGATCTCAAGTCACATGCCACTCGCAACTGGGCAGATTATCCCCTGGGAGTCGCGTGGGCTCTGGGACAGGCAGGGAACGCCTGTCGTGGCGCGAATATTTATATATCCGGTGATGTGCCTTTGGGTGCGGGCCTGAGTTCCTCGGCGGCCATCGAAGTCTCTGTAGGGTATGCGCTGCTCGATACTTTGCATCATCCGATTGACCGCACACGGCTGGCCATTGTCTGCCAGCGTGCGGAAAACGAATTCGTGGGCGCCCGCTGCGGCATCATGGATCAGTTCACCTCCTGCTACGGCCGAAAGGGTCATGCGCTCCTGCTTGATTGCCGCTCGCTTGAGTTCCAGCTTGTGGCCCTGCCTCCGGAGGTACACCTGGTAGTTTGTAATACGATGGTGAGGCATGAGCTTGCCGCCAACGAATACAACGCTCGCCGCGCCGAATGCGAGGAGGGCGTCCGCGGGCTCGGCGAAGTCCTGCCCAGCATCCGCTCGTTGCGGGATGTGACGCTGGCGCAGTTGGAGGAGCACCGCAGCCGCCTCAACGGCACAATCTACAAGCGCTGCCGGCACATCATTGCCGAGAATGACCGCGTGTGCCAGGCCGCGTCCGCGTTCCAAACAGGAGAAGTTGGCGATCTCTTCCAACTGATGGCCGATTCTCACCGCAGTCTTCGGGACGACTTCGCGGTCAGCTGCCGTGAATTGGACATCATGGTTGAGATCGCATCGCGGCAGCGCGGTATCTATGGAGCGCGTATGACGGGTGGTGGCTTTGGTGGATGCACGATCAATCTGGTCGACGCAGCTGAATCGCTTGAATTTCAGCGGCGTGTCACTGCGGAGTATGAGTCCGCGACGGGGTTGCGGCCTGATATCTATGTCTGCGAAGCTTCCCAGGGCGTGGAAGCGATCGAACCCGCGCCGGAAAATTCCGAGTTCAGGACACATTAGAGTGACAAAATGAATCCGTCCCATCTGCAAACAATTCCGCACCGCCGATTCAATCCACTCACTCGCGAATGGGTCCTCGTATCTCCCAATCGTACCGAACGCCCGTGGCTAGGCAGAGTAGAAGACTTGCGGCAAACCAAGCAGCCTGCCTACGACCGGGAGTGTTACCTCTGTCCCGGCAATGCCAGAGCGGGCGGAGCGCACAATCCGAAATACGAAAATACTTTCGTTTTCGAGAATGACTTTCCCGCGTTGCAGCCGGACGCGCCGCAGACTGGCAGCGACGAATCCGGGTTGCTCGTTGCCCGGGCCGAAGGAGGCATCTGCCGCGTGGTCTGTTTTTCCCCGCGGCATGACCTGACAATTCCCAGGATGTCCGCAGGAGAACTTCGCGGAGTCGTTGACATTTGGATTGAACAGTATGAGTCATTGGGCAAGATTCCCTGGGTGCAGCACGTCCAAATCTTCGAGAACCGCGGAGCCTTGATGGGCTGCAGCAACCCTCATCCGCATTGCCAGATATGGGCCAACAGTTCCTTGCCCGACCAGCCGGCGATAGAGCTGGCTTCGTTTCGCGAATACCAAGAGACGCACAACTCCTGTCTTCTTTGTGAGTATATCCGCCTGGAGATGCGGCTCCGCGAAAGAATCGTTTGCGAGAACGATGCGTTTGTCGTGGTGGTGCCTTACTGGGCCCTTTGGCCGTTCGAGACGCTGCTTCTGAGCAAGCGTCACACTGCTGGAATGGATGAACTTACTTTTGCGGAGCGCGATCTTCTTGCCGATATCCTCAAGCGGCTGACGATTCGGTACGACAACCTCTTTCAGGTTCCGTTTCCCTACTCGATGGGTTTCCATCAGCGTCCAACCGACAGCCACATGCATCCGGAGTGGCATTTCCACGCGCACTACTATCCGCCGCTGCTACGCTCCGCGACGGTGCAAAAATTCATGGTCGGCTACGAGCTTCTGGCCACTCCGCAACGCGATATCACGCCGGAGTTCGCGGCAGCGAGCCTCCGCGAATCAGGGGAAATGCACTATCTCGAAGTGTGACCCCGAGAAGCTCCTCGACATTGTCGAGGCAGGGCGGGTTCATAAGATGGGGATGTCAAGAGAAAATGGCTCTCCGACCTGCCCCCAGCTCTCCACACAAGGTCATACGAATCCCTCTGAGCCTGAGCTAGGGGCTTCGCTCAGCTGTGCCTGGCGGCGCTCTGGCAGGTGATGTGAGCTGCGGCAACTCACACGGAAGGTGTTCGGTTTAACTCCGGCACAACTGAAGGCGAGATTTCAGAAGAGAGAATCTGTAAGCGACGCTCAGCAAAGCATTTAGAAGTTTTGTCTTCTTTGTCCCGTCATTCCTGAATCGACCAGGAATAAATTCCGGGTAGAACGAACAGAGGCGGGGAAAATGGAAATGTACGGAATCCGTATATTTCAGACGAGCCGGGCATCGGCGCCGAACCGGAGGGACGAGGCGAGGGTTAATCAGTCGGGGATTCCGGAGGGCGCTGATGGTGGGTGCGGGCAGCCAGCTTTCTAAGGCTTGACAATTTTCTGTTCTCCTTCGATTCGTCCTCACGACTCAGGAACTCTTTCCTCTTCAGGATTCTGTCGTTCTCCAATCTTGCCTCATCATTTTTTGCCTCATCCTCGTCCGATTGTTTTTTCCAGGTCTCCAATTCTCGCATCACGGCTCCGAGTCAGGCCCTCGCAGCTTCCGCTACAAAACACAACACTTTACCCCTCGGGCTACTGACTCGGACTACGAACGCTTCCCAGCAAAATTATTGGCCCGGACGTTAGCTGTGAGATTTCAACAGGTTGTCCATTCGAGCAGAACCGGAGAAGCTGATTGTGTTCAGCAGTCGACTTCAACCGGAGGTACCCGAATGGACATTCACAAGAATGCACGACTCACGTTTATGCGTCGAGAGCA
>JBGOTL010000057.1:0-22942 GCA_041476465.1 Candidatus Acidiferrum sp.
CTGGAGCAGCTTCCGGAGACAAGTGCGATTTTTGTGCCGATGGGGGATACGGCGCTGATTCGCGGGATCGCGGCGGCGGCGAAGCAGATTGCGCCGCAGGTGAAGATCATCGGAGTGCAGGCGGAGCGCGCGCCGTCTTATTACCTTTCGTGGAAAGAAGGCAAAGTGGTGGGCACCGAAACCTGCGACACGATTGCCGATGGGCTGGCGACGCGAACGCCGGAGGCGGCGAACGTGCGTGACGTGAAGAACCTCGTCGATGAAGTGGTCCTGGTGAGCGAAGAGCAGATGCTGGGAGCGATTGAGGTATTGCTTCTTGAAGAGCACGTGCTGGCGGAGCCGGCCGGGGCCGCCAGCACGGCGGCGCTGCTGCAATCCAGCGCGAAGTGCGGCGATCACGTGGCGCTAGTGGTGAGCGGAGCGAATATTTCGCGCGAAGTACTCAAACAAGCCATCGGCAGCCTTTGAGTGTTGCAATGGAAACACGCTACCGACGGGACGAAGAGAAAACCCTCAGGGGCTAAAGCCCCTGAGCTACAAAATCGCTGCGCTTTTCATACTGGTTGGAAAGACTTGCCGACTGAGGATGTCAACAGAACCAGATCAGTTCTCGAGAAAACCCTCAGGGGCTAAAGCCCCTGAGCTACAAAGGGAAGAGGGGGAGGGTGGGCGGTTATGCCGGGGCTCCTTCGACTCCGCTCAGGACAAGTTCCGCTCCGACCCCCTGAAAACCATTCACCAGGGGGCTGCTAGTCAGCCTGATGACGCCGAAGAGGAATCAGAAAAGCTGTCGGCGGCTTCCCGGGCGGTAGGAAAGGATTTCAGGAATCGATCGGCGTGGGCGAGTTTCAGGACGCCTTCAATCATGCCGGTGGTGCCCGCGAGGCGAAGCACGCCCCCTGCTGTTTTCAAGCGCGAAAAGCAGTTCACGAGTTTTCCCAGGCCGCCGCTGTCGAGTTTGGTGACTTTGGAAAGATCGATTACGACGCGCTTGTGGTTATCCCGCAGCAGCTCGTCAAAGGCGAGCTCCAACTGTTTGCACTCGACGCCCATCTGGAGCGGACCGCTCAACTCGAGGACGATAATGCCGGGCTTCGACTCTTTTTTTACAATCTCCACGGGCACCTTTCAAATCGTTAAATAATTCTAAAGAGGATGGCAGGAAATTTTCAAGCGCTATCAGGCTCCGGGCGCGCTTTTGGCAGAGGCAGGCTCCTCGCTTTCGCATGGGAATTCGCGGATCATCCGCAGGCAGGCGTTGAGCGCTTCGAGAATGGAGTTACCCCAGCCCGTCGGGAGAATCGGCGCGGTTTTTTGGTTGACGTGCTTGTCCGCTTGCGCGAAAAAGCGCGCATATTGACCCTTAGGAGGCGCGGCGAATTCCTTAACAGTGATGGTGAAGCAGACCTCGCCACCTGCTTGAGGCTTCTTGAACGAGAAACAATGGAGCAGAGCCAGCTCTTCGGAAACGTCTTTTTGACCAAATTTCCAATCGCTCACAAACCCTCCGTCGCGCGGGGCGGACTAATCCGTAAATCGGTGCGCGCCAGAACAGGCGCATCTTAGGATGCGCGGGGAAGCAAGTCAATGTGGCGGGGGCGGGGCCTCAGCGGTGAATTCCCATAACGCGCATGAGGGATTCCTGGACGTGGAGAAGCTCGCGCTGGCGCTGGTGTTCTTCCTTGGTGCGGTCGGTGAGGGCTTCTTTCAGCAGAATCAAGTTGCGGCGGAATTCGAGCTGGGCGAGAACCAAGCGGCTCAACGCTTTTAACGCTTCCCTTTGTTCGGGTTCCAATTCGCGCGGAGAGCGGTCAACGACGCAGAGCGTGCCGAGGGCGTAGCCGTCCTCGTTGATGAGGGGAGCGCCGGCGTAGAAACGGATGTGCGGGTCGGAGAGGACGAGAGGATTGTCGCGGAAGCGCTCATCCTTGAGGGCGTCGGGGACCACGAAGATCTCGGATTGCAAAATGGCAGTAGAGCAGAAGGCGATGTCGCGTGATGTCTCTGAAGCGGCTACGCCCACGCGGGACTTAAACCATTGGCGGTCTTCATCAACAAGAGAAATCATGGCGATGGGCGTTTTGCAAACGAAGGAGGCCAGCAAAGTGAGGTCGTCGAAGGATTGTTCCGGCTCGGTATCTAGGATAGCGTACTTATCGAGGGCGGCGATTCTAGCTTCTTCGTTGCTTGGCTTGGTGATGGCCATGTGCCACCTCTTGCGGAGCAGCGGCGTACGGCATGCAACCTGACTGGGGCGGAATGATACTCCAAAACGGGGAAGGCGGCGGCTCATTTTTGTTGGAACACAGGGCACGCCGAGAGTGAGCTGGAAAAAAAGCTGGAATTAAAGGTTGTGGTTAATGATTCGGTGTGTCCGGCAAAGATGAGTTGATTTTACTGATGGTGAAGCGCGCGGAGGCCGAGGTTTTCATAAAGGACGGTACCCATGTTCAAGAGGATTCTGAAAATTACGCGACGAGGCATTGTTCCGCTCCTATTCGTGACGATGGGATCTCGGCCAGCGGCGGGGCAAGAGGGAAAACCTACGGCGAAACAAGTAGTCGAACGCATTCAAGCGCATGTGGGCGTTCCCTGGCAAGGCGAAACGGTAGATACATTCAAAGGGGGAGATCCCGGCGCGCGGGTGACGGGGATTGCGGTAACCATGATGGCGACCATGGACGTGCTGGAACGAGCGGCGGCTTCCGGAATGAACCTGATCATCACGCACGAGCCGACTTTCTACAATCATGAGGATCAAGCGGAGCAACTGCCGGAGAAAGAAAAGGACGCGGTCCTGGCCGCGAAGCGAGCCTTTATCAAGGAGCACGGACTTGTGGTCTGGAGATTTCACGATCACTGGCATGACCGAAAGCCCGATGGAATCGAGGCAGGAATGGTACGCGCATTGGGATGGGAAAAATATCAGGACGAGAAAAACCAATATCTTTTTGAGGTCCCGGACACGACGGTAGAGAAGTTGGCCGCAAACCTGAGAAAGCAGTTAGGGATTCGTGTGGTGCGCGTTGTTGGAGAGCCCGGCATGAAAGTAAAGAGAGTAGCATTCTCACCCGGCGCTTCCGGCATGAGCAACGAAATTGGAGCGCTGGAGCAGGAGAATGTCGAGGTGCTGGTCGTTGGGGAAACCCGGGAATGGGAAACGGTGGAATACGTGGCCGACGCGGTGACGCAAAAGAAACGCAAGGCGCTGATCATTCTGGGGCATGTGCCTTCCGAGCAGGCGGGAATGGAAGAGTGCGCGCGCTGGCTGAAAACATTTGTGACGGAAGTGCCGGTGAAATTCGTGCCGGCCGCCGAGCCATTCTGGGTGCCAGGGGAATAGCGCGGCAGAGAGCCATATTCAGGCAAGGGACCCGCGATTACAACCGCGGCTCAGGAACAAACGTTCCCGCGATTCATGTTCACAGCCATAGCGTCAAGGTGATTAGTTCGAAAGTGAAGAAGTGGAGCCGAGATTCTGGATGGCGAAACGGACAGCGGCTTCGAAGAGGGCGACGCGGGGGTAGTGGTTTTGGTCGGCGGCGGAGCGGATGGCAGACTCGGGGGAAGATTCGTAGTTGAGGGCGGCAGCGAGATGGTCGGCGCGGAGCACGCCGAGGATATTGCCCCCGGGGATGAGCGCATCTTCCTGGAGAAGCTGGCTGTCGGTGCGAGGATCGTAGGAGGTGAGAAGTTTCCAAGCTTCGAGGAGCATTTTGGAAGTGTTGGTGGCGTCGGAGACAGCGGCGAGAGAAAACGAGGGCACCAGCGGGTCGGGGTGGTCGACGTTGAACTGTTTACGGACGTCCGGGCGGAGACTCTCGAAGGCTTCCGCGAGGTTGCCCTCGCAGGTGCCGAGCTTCAGCAAGCTCGCGTAGCGCTCCGCGATGGCAGGCATGGTTTCCGCAATGGGCGATCCGCCGACGGCTCCAGCGATAGTGACATGCGCAGCCACGGCGGATTTCGTCTGCGGGTCATTCGCGAGAGCTTCCTGCACATCGGGAGCGCCCTTGCTATAGGAGACGACGATATACTTGCGTGAGTCTTTTTTCATGGCGTCGAGCAAATAGCGGGCGATTTGCTGACCGTTGGCGGTGCTGGTGGCGTTCGGCATTTGCAGAAATTCCACGGTCATGCCGTGTTTGTCATGCAAGTGCGCTTGACCCTGCTGAAATGCCTGGGTACCCGCCTGGCAGGAGCTGAGAACGCCTGGAATCACAAGGACACGATAGTTCGTCGGAATCGGGCCCAAGCCGTGCCCGAACGAGGAAGAGGGAGCGGCTTGAATGTAGTTTCTGCACGGCCCCCAATCTCCTCCATCGGGTTTTTCCCCTTGCAAAACTGAACAGAAAGTTTCCGCGAATGCAGCGGAAAGATCCTTGCCGGCGGCAGCGAGTTTTAGGATGAGAACCTGGCCGTTGGAGCGGAAGGCGCCGCCGGTAGCGGTTTTTGCTTCTTTCATTGGATTGGCCGGAAGAAAGTGAGTGACTTCGGCGACGAGTCCGGTGGAGGCGAGAGTTTTTTCGAGGTAATCGCGTTCGAGGTCGATGTTGGGATCGATTTTGTGGGTGACGCCGTTGGTACGCTGGTCGCGCTCGAAGCCGATGTCGTGGGTGGCGGCGCCAACCCAGAGAGTTTCTCCGTTGAGCTGAAACGGGGCTTTCCAGACGCGCAAGTGATTGCGGGAAGCGACGACGCTGATGGGCTCGGCGTGAGCCCAGCCATAATCCTGCGGGCGACCGAAGAGGTAGAGCTGGCTCATGGGCATGGTCAAATAAGATTCCTTGGAAAGACTTTCGATGAGGCCGTGGAGGACGGCGCCTTTGACGTCGGCGTCGACCTTGACCCAACCGGCGGTGGTGAAGACGCGATTCATGGCGTCTTCCGAGCCGAGGATAAGGAAATTGACCATGTCGCCGGGCTTGCCCTCTTTGTCGCCGATGCGCCGGGGAATTTTGGCGAAGAGAGCATTGTCAATGCCCGGGAGTGAACTGACGGTTCTAGTGGCGACGCGTGTGGAGGAAGCGTCAGGGGCGTAAACTTCGATGCGGACTTTGTAGGCGCCGTCGCCGATGTCATTTTTCATCTGATTGATGCCGATGGAGAGGCGGCCGTTCACTGGTGCGAGGACATTGCGGTGAGCGCCGAGCAGGAAAGGCTGACCCGTCTCTGCGTCGCCGATGCGGCCGAGGAGTGCGCCACGGCCGGCTTCGTTGAAGGGGAGGATACGGATCAGATCCCGGAAGCCGCGTGCGAGGCCATCTGGGCCGTTGTCTGCCTTCGCGTCGGCATAGCGGAGCGTTCCGGTGGCGGTGATAATGATATGTTCGCCGGGCTGAACGTCCACGCTGGTATCGGACCAAAACTGATCGCCAGTGAGCTGGATTTCCTGGGAAAGGCGGGGCTTGCCCGCGGGCGCTTGCGTGGCAGGCGGATTCTGCGCGTCCTGCTTGCTGGGGACTGGCTGTGCGGGCGGCGGGGTATCCTCGCGGACGAGTTGCGCGGTGAGCCGCGAGGGAGAGATGCCTGCAAGGAGAATGACCAGCAGTGCAAACGTGAATTTTATTCTCGAGATTGTCGTC
Organism: Candidatus Acidiferrum sp.; assembly: GCA_041476465.1. GTDB lineage: Bacteria > Acidobacteriota > Terriglobia > Acidiferrales > UBA7541 > Acidiferrum. The sequence goes on from JBGOTL010000057.1 coordinate 5,583, forward strand.
ATGGGTGCGAGCCATCCTGCGCGGGGCGGGGGCGCATCCACACTGTTAGCAGAAGGAGAAAGAAGGCGCAAGGGGGTGAGTAAGGAGGCCTCGAGCGAAGGGGGAGGGATCGAGGAACGCAGAGACGCGGAGTTCGGTGAAGAAACGCAGAGAAGAAAGAGAAAAGCACCGGTCTTCCCGGTAGGAACCGGGACGCACAAAACGCGAAAGACCGGCCACTACACCGGCAAAGATGCCGGACTGAAGCCTTTGAGCGGCGATTCCTTGACTCACTCTGGAGGCGCCTGTAAATTGGCAGGATGCCCGCGACGTTAGAAACTTCGTGAGCCGGGCTCGATAGACCCGGAATGGGAAAGAGCTGAAGCGGACCGAATGGGAAAACAATCTCGGAATATGATGTGGTTCCTAGCATGCGCCACGGCGGTGTGCGCCACAGGGATATGCGCCCCGGAGGGCCATGCGCAGGCGCCTCACGTGCGGCGGCAGACGGTGCCGGCTTCGAACGTGACGGTGGATGGCAGCGAAGCGATGTTCACGACGATGTGCGCGCTGCTGGCGGCGGGCTTCGAAGCGGATGTGAGCGCGGACAACTGGACGGTATTTCGCGCGCAGATGCGGGAGCGGGTGCAGCATCAGGAAGGGCCGGCAGTGGATGCGATGCGGGAGTATTACCGGCAGCACCAGCTTGCGGATTCCGGAGCGACCCTTTCACGATACATCTGGTTCGGCCTGGTATCGGGTCCCGCGCCGCGATTCCAGCCGGCTTTGCGGCGTGACGAACTCCCGCCGGATGTAATTGCCCTGGAAGGCTTCAGTGAAGTTTTGGCGAATTACTATGCCGAGCAAAAGATCGGGCAGCTTTGGCGCTCGGTGCAGTCTATCTACGGCAGCGAAATCGAGCGGCTGCACGAATCGGTATCCCAGATCGTCTTCTTGTCCTCGGGTTATTTGAGGGAAATCCTGGACCCTGCCAGCATGCGCACGTTTACGATCGTGGTGGAGCCGCTGGTGGGACGCATTACCAACGTGCGGAATTTCGGGGACCATTACGCGATCGTGCTGAGCGGGTCGAACGAAATTCCGAGCGATGTGATCCGGCACGCTTTTCTGCATTTCTTGCTGGATCCGCTGCCGTTGCAGTATGCGCACACGGTGGCGGTGAAGCGCGCGCTGTACGAGACCGCCGCGAAAGCGCCGCGGCTGCCGCGGGAATTGAGAGATGATTATCCCGCGTACTTCGCGGAATGCACGGTGCGCGCCGTGGAACTGAAGCTGAAGCGCATGTCGCCGAGCGAACGGGAGTCGGCGATGGATGTGGATGACGCGAATGGTTACGTGGTGGTTCGGCCGCTGTATGGCGCACTGCCGGGTTTCGAGAAATCCGAGCCCGCGATGAAATTTTATTTCCCGGACCTGGTCAGGGCCATCGATGTGAAGACAGAGGCCGCGCGGGTGGCAGCGGTGAAGTTTGCGGCCGCGGACAGCGCTGTGCAGCCCGAGGATCTGGCCAGCGAAGAAGTGGCCAGATTGCGGAAGCCGCAGCTCGCCACGGTGCCGAATGATCCGGAGGCGATCAGGGCGCTGACGGAAGGAGAACGCGGGATCGCGGAAAAGAACCCGCGGGCGGCGGAGGTTTCTTTTCAAAAAGTGCTGGCGAAGTACCCGGATCAGAATCGAGCATGGTATGGATTGGGACTGGTGGCGCTGCTGCAGCATGACGGAGCGCGGGCCAAACAGGTGTTCGGGCGGCTGACGTCAGGGGAGCACGCGGCGACGCAAGACCCCATGGTGCTGGCGTGGTCGCACGTATATCTGGCGCGGATTTATGAGGATGAAGGCCAGAAGGATGTTGCGAAGACGGAATATCAAGCCGCTCTGGCGGTAGATGGGGGTCCGGACCAGGCGCATCAGGCGGCGCAGAAGGGGCTTGTGGCGCTGGGCGCGGAGAAGCCCGTGGAACGGCCGTAAGAAAAGTAGAGAGCAGTATCGGATCAAACATTTTCTGCGAGGAGCCCGGCGGACGGATTGAGCTGCGGACTCCAGCGGCAAAACAAAGAGGAGAGCAAAGATGAACGTGATGGGGAAGCGGTGGTTGAAAGCAGCGGGGATCGCAGTGATGCTGGTGCTGAGCAGCGGGATGGCGCGGGCACAGTACGGCCAAAGCCAGCCGGCACAGCAGCAGAACGACAAGAATAAAATGCCGGAAGCAGCTCCCCTGACTCTGGATGCCGCGGCTCCGGTGAACGCGGAAGAAGACGCAGCGTTCAAAGCATTTCAGGATACGCCCCAGACGGATTCGGACAAGAGGATCCATCTCGGGGAAGCATTCGCGCTGAAATATCCGGAAAGCCGGTACCGTTCGCCGGTTTATGCGGGGCTGGTGATGGCTTACGTGGAGAAGGGTGAAATTGAAAAGATGGAAACGGTAGGCGACAAGGAGATCGCGCTGACCCCGAATGACGTGCAGACGCTAGCCATCATGGGGTCGACGCTCCCCAGGGCCATCAACCCGAGTACACCGGAGCCAAACAAAAGGCTCGCGAAGGCCGAGCAGTATTCGTTGAAGGCGATCGAAGTAACGCCCACGATAGCAAAGCCGGAGAAGCTGACGGATGAGCAGTTCACTCTGGCGAAGAATCAGACGCTGGCCATGGCGCACGGCGGGCTGGGTCTGGTCGATTTCCGGCGCGGAAAGTTCGCGGAGGCGATCAAGGAGTTCGATCAATCGGTGAAGCTCGATCCGAGTCCGATGCCGGATCCCGTCAGTTTTTATTTGCTGGGCGTTTGCAACGAGAGGGCATCGCATTTCGATGACGCGGTGGCGGCGTTTACCAAGTGTGCCGCGATTCCGGGCAGCTTGCAGGGGACTTGCAAGACCGGGATCGAAGAGGCCAAGAAACTCTCGGCAACGCAGCTTAGCGCGCCGAAGTAATGGGGGCGGGCGGTGAGCCGGAAGATGTGGGAGCAATGATCCGCGATGGCGATGACCAACTTGAACAAAGGTTGCACTATCGTTTTTCCGACCCTGCACTGCTCGAACGCGGCCTCACGCACAGTTCCGCGTTGCCTGAGCTGCGTGCCGTGCGGGGCGAGGAGTGTAAAGCGGGTGATGTCCTCGCCATCAAGGACAACGAACGATTCGAATTTCTAGGCGATGCGGTGCTGGAGTTGCTCGCGCGTGAATATCTGCTGACCAGGTTTCCGGAGTGGAGCGAGGGGCAACTTTCGAAAAGCCGCGCGCGAATTGTGAATGCCCGTTCGCTGGCTGAGGCGGCGCGGCGGCTGGGGCTGGGAGAGTATCTGAGGCTGGGGCGCGGCGAGGAAAAGACCGCCGGGCGTGAGAAGCCGGCGCTGTTGGCGGATGCGTTCGAAGCCGTGGTGGGAGCGGTCTATTTGGATGGTGGGCTGGCTTCGGCGAGGGAAGTGCTGCGGCGCTCTCTGTTTGAACAGGCGCTAGATGAGGATGGAGAGAGGATCTCGGAATCGGACCGCAAATCGGCGCTGCAGGAGTTTTTGCAAGGACGGGGAGAGCCTCCCGCGGAATACCGGCTGACCAGCCAAAGCGGGCCGGACCACCAGAAAGTATTCGAGGTGGAGGTGTGGATAAAGGGCGAGCGCTTGGCCTGCGGAGATGGCAGCACGAAAAAAGAAGCGGAGCAGCGGGCGGCGCGCAGGGCGCTGCAACAGTTGGAGCAGACAGAAACGAAAGGCTGAAGCCGAATGCCGGAAGAGACCATGGTGCAAGCTCAAGCAGGGGCGGCGGAAGAACCGAAAAAGAAGCGCGTGCATCGAGGCGAGCAGACGACCATTTCCGAGTACCTGGAATCGCTTTTGGTTACGGTGATTCTGGCGCTGTTCGGGACCAGCTTTGTGGTGCAAGCGTTCAAGATTCCGTCGCCGTCGATGGAACGGACGCTGTTGGTAGGTGATCATCTCCTGGTGAACAAGTTTATTTTTGGCGGGCGCGGAGCGTGGTACGAGAAATTTCTGCCATATCGAATGATTGAGCGCGGGGACATTATTGTTTTCAAGTGGCCATACCAGGACCACCCGCATTTTGTGAAAAGGGTGATTGGGCTGCCGGGCGACCATTTGAAACTGGTGGACCAGCGGGTGTACATCAATGGGAACCCGCTGATCGAACCGTACGTGGTGCATGATCCGGCGGCGGGATACGATCCGCTGAACTATGCTTTTCCCCCCGTTGGCAACCAGTTGTTTAATACCTCGATGCAAATGGAGTGGGCGCATGAAATTCGAAAATATGTTCAGGGCGATGAGATCGTTGTCCCTGCCAACCGGTACTTTGCGATGGGCGACAACCGCGATCGCAGCAGCGACAGCCGGTACTGGGGATTTGTAGACCGCGACGCGATCATGGGGAGGCCATTTTTCATCTACTGGTCCGTGGAAGCCACGAGCGGTGATTACGGCCAGAGTACGTTTGGGCAGCGATTGGCGAGTATTGTAGATACGCTGCTGCATCTGCCGGCGCGGACGCGCTGGGCGCGCATGCTGCATACGGTGCATTGACCGCCCCGGCAGTGCCGGGATCCTTGACTTAGCGGTCATGCTTACAATTGACCGCCAGCATTAAGAGTTGAACGGTCTAAATTCACTCGCGACAACTTCCGGTATGCAAATTTTTCCAACGACATGACGAAGCTAGGCAAGTTGTGGAGGCTGGCGCTTGGGGTAGTGGTGTTGCTGATTGCCGCTCAGGGGGTGGTATCTTTACTCGTGCGGACGCGGCGGATGCATGGCTATCTAATCGCGCGCCTGGAGCGCGCTTTCGGCCGGCCGGTGGAAGTCGGACATTTTGCGGCGCAGATTCTGCCCACGCCGCAACTGGATGCGGTCGGAGTGACGATTGGAGAGGATCCGGCGTTCGGCTACGAATATTTTCTTCGCGCGGAGCGTCTGGCCGCAAGCCTGCGGTGGACCGGACTGCTGCGGGGACAGTTTGAGTTTGGCACCTTGTCTCTGAGCCGGCCGAGCCTGATTCTGATTCGCAACCGGGAAGAGAAATGGAATCTGGAGCGCTGGCTGCCGCCGGCAAAGGCCAATGCGGCGGAGAGTGCGCGAGTTTACGGACCGCAGATGGCCGCGGCGCCCGTGAATCATCTGCGAAAAATCGAGTTCGACGACGGGAGGATTAATTTCAAAAATGCGGAAGAGAAGCTGCCGTTTGCGTTTACCAGCGTGACGGGAAGCGTCGAGCAGGTTGTGCCAGGGCGATGGCAACTGCGGCTGGAGGCGCAACCGTGGCGAAGCGGAGTGGCGCTGCAATCCACGGGCATCGTGGGGGTGCGCGGGGATATCGCGGGAACTTCAGCGCGGCTGCAACCCGCGGAGATCAGTGTGCATTGGGACAAGGTGTCGCTGGCCGATCTGTTCCGGTTGTTCAGCGGGCAGGATTATGGGGTGCGGGGAGAATTTGCACTAGACGCGACGGCACGAAGCGCGGCGCCAGCGAGCGCGACGGGTTTAAAGGAAGCGAGCGTTGCATCGCAGCCGGGAGATTGGACGTATGCCCTGCAGGCTCGCTCGGCGCGCATCCATCGATGGGATTTGACGGAGCGCGATGACAATCCGCGAGTGAACGTGAGCTTGAAGGGGCGCTGGAATGCCGCGGCGGGCACGGCTAGCGCGGATGAAATGAAGATGGAACTGCCAAAATCAAACTTGCAGGGCTTGGCGAAATTTTCGAGTGTTGCCGCGCCGGAATGGGAATTGCACGTGGATTCCGCAGGAATTCAGGCGGCAGATCTGCTGGCTTGGGGCCGGGCGTTTCACCCGGATATAGACCAGGGGCTGACGGCGGAACAATTTTTTACCGGCGCGATGACCCTCCGCGCATGGCCGCTGATGTTGCAAGAAGCGGCGTTTTCCAGCGCGGGGGGAGAAATCAGAATTCCGCTGTGGAGTGAGCCACTGAAGGTCAGCTCGATTGCAGGCGGACTCACGCGAACCAGATTTTCCGTGGAGCCCGTGGTGATTCTTCTCCCTGCGAAAAAAAGCCCGGCCTCCGTGCCCGCTCGCCGGGAAGAAGTTGCGGGGAAACGGAAAGCGGCTCCGGCCATAGTGAACGAAATAGCGATTGCCTTCAAACATGATTTCAGCACTCGCGCGGGTGAACTTAGCATCAATGGTTACCTGGAAAAGATTGAAGATCTGCTGAAGGTGACGGCGGCATTTGGGCGGCCAGTGAATCACGGGTGGGAGTTGACCGGTGGCGCGCTCTCGGATCTCCATTGGATATGGACGAGCAGTCCGCTGAGGGGGCGCTGGAATGGAAAGGTCGATCTCACGAAAGCCCAACTACAAGCCGCGGGATTAAACCAGCCATTGCGTCTGGATGAAGTAAAGCTACAGTGGAAAGACGGGAAACGCGGGGCGGAGATCGGAAGAGTCGAAGGATTTGGCGCGACGTGGTCGGGGGTGATCGCGGAACCAAATCTGCCGGTTGAGGATGATACGCCGAAATGGAATTTCAAGCTGCACGCGGACCATTTGGATGCCGCTGAGCTGGACCGTTGGGCCGGGCCACGCGCTCGGCCGGGCTGGCTGGAAAGGCTGTTGCCATCGCTGCTGGGGAATACCACGCAGAATGCATCGCCGAGCGAATTGCTGCGGCGCGTGAATGCCGAGGGCGAGTTGCGTGTGGATGAGTTAACCGTCGAGAAGTTGCAGCTGGAACATGTGCGGGCGCAGATGGCCGTGCGCGAGCTGCAACTGGATGTGCAGGAGATGGAAGCGCAGTGGGCGGGCGGAAAAGTGCGCGGGAAAATGCACGCCGCGTTTCTGCCGCGGCCGAAGTATGACGTGGTTGCGGAACTGGACCGGGTGGACGTATCGCAAATGCCATCGGCGACGTTAGCTGAACGATTTGCCGGCGTGGCTTCCGGCACGGTGCAATTGACGACCAATGGCGTGGGACGCGACGAATTGTTGGAAAACTTATCCGGCAAGGGCGAAGTGCGTTTGAAAAATGTGGAATTTCGCGGGTGGGACATGGCCGCAAGCCTGGAAGACGGCACGCCGCGCACCGGCACATCGCGGTGGCCCACAGGAGAAGGTGCATTCTCCGTGCGTGAGCGAAATGTTGTCCTGGACGGTCTGCAACTGGGTGAGCCGCACGGCCGGATGACGGTGCGAGGGACCGCAAGCTTCGCGCGCATAGCCGACTTGACAATCGAACCGGCGAATGTGGGGAAGCGCGAGACTCGCACCACCCGGGTGGATCACGCGCTGAAGATCCGCGGATTGCTGGATGCGCCGCAAGTTACAGTGGAAAGCGCCAAGAATTCCCATCTGGCTGATTGAAGGAGCAGGAATGAGGGCTGCGGCACCAGCAATTGCTTGCCTGCTGCTTCTGGCAGCGCCCCTTGGCGGTGTTGGGAGCCGCGCCGAGCGCGTGAAGCTTTTTCCGAAATTGCAGGCTGGACAAACATTTACCTACCTTATCCGCTATCGCAATGACAAGAACATTAAGACGGAAAGTGCAGTTGTGGCGCCGATGGCGCCCACCGGGGCGCAACTCGATGCACATGGCTTGCTTCGAGTCGAAGTATTGGAGGTCCAAGTGAAAGACGGCAAGCCAGCCATTCACGTTCGGTCGGAATTCCAAACTTTGGATTCTGGAGCCTGGTTGAAGCAGCCCGATCAAAAGAATCCGGAGTGGCGCGGCCAATTGCCGGATCGAGAAAATCAACCGGTCGAATGTACGCTGCTGGCGGACGGGCGAGTGGAGCAGATCAGCGGGCTGGAGTCTCTCTCAACGGAGCAGCAGCAGGCCTGGCAGGAGTGGATAGCGCGGTTTACCATGACCTGGTCGCTTCCGGCGGAGGGAATGAGGCGCGGTGAAAAATGGCGGTCCGAAGAGGCAGAGCGGGCAGCCGCTCCCATTGCGGGTTTGACTTGGGTACAGAACTCAGAATACGTGCGGAATGAACCTTGCCGCGCGATGCGGATAACGGTTCAGGGTACCGTGACGGAAATGGATGGTCCGGCGGAGAACTGCGCCGTGGTGTTGATGAAGGCGACGCTGAAGCAAAAGTCTTCTGCGAAAGATGCCACGCCGGAGGATTACAAGCTGCACCAGCTGCGCACGGCGGGGACGGCGCGGGGCACGAATGAGATTATTACCTACATTTCGCTGAAGACCGGGCTGGTGGTGCGCGCCACGGAAGAGGCGCATCAGGCCATGGACGTGGTGGTGGCGTTGGCCGATGGATCAAACCGAGTACATTACAACGTGGATGCGAAAAGCCGTTCGGAAGTGTTGCTGGTGGCGGAGACTCCGCTGAAGCGGCCGTGAGGATGTAATTTCTTTGAGGCACGAGGCAATGTCACAACAGACGTTGATTGAACTGTTGTACGGCAAGGGAGCGCACGCGAATCCTCTTGCGTGTGTCGAGGATGTATCGCTGGAGCTTGCCGGCAAGCGCGCGGAGCCTTATCCGCATTCGATCCGGCAACTCGTGGCGCACATGAATTACTGGATGCAATATGAATTGAGAAGAATTCGTGGTGAAGCGCCGGTTTATCCGAGCCACGCCGCGGAGAGCTGGCCAGCGGATGGCGCTCCTGGCAGTGAAGGAGAGTGGCGAGAGGCGGTAACGCAGTTTAACGATTTGCTCGCTCAGTTGGCGGCTCTCGCGGAATCGAAGCCAGGGGCTTTAGCGCACGACGTGGATGCCACGCATCCGGATCACGCGAAGCACTCGTCTTCCTTGCTTGCCGTACTGTGGCAGACGCTGGTGCACAACAGCTATCACGTCGGGCAAATCGCCATGCTTCGCCGCGCCCTGGGAGCCTGGCCGCCGCGCGGTGGCGGCGATAGCTGGTAAATGCAATTGACACTCCGCTCATCCGACTTCCATCTGGAACTGTCTGGACCGGCCAGAATTGCAGCCTGGCTGAGTGCAAATCAGTTTGCAAGCCGCAGAACTTAAATTTGCGCGGCAGGGTACAATGGAGGTTTCGGCAGAGGCCGTCATGGCTGCAGGAGACCCATCCCATGGATTTCAAGCTGCACAGCAATTATCAGCCGCGTGGCGATCAGCCCGCCGCGATCGAGCAGCTTCTGCGCGGGGTGCAGGCCGGGGAAAAGCATCAGGTACTGCTGGGTGTCACGGGTTCCGGCAAAACGTTCACGATGGCCAAGCTGATCGAGGCGACAAACCGCCCGGCGCTGGTGCTGGCGCACAACAAGACGCTGGCGGCTCAGCTTTACCACGAATTCAAAAGCTTTTTTCCTGAAAACGCGGTCGAATACTTCGTCAGCTACTACGATTTTTACCAGCCGGAAGCGTACGTTCCCTCCGCCGATCTCTTCATCGACAAGGAAGCAACGATTAACGATGAACTGGACAAGCTGCGCATGAGCGCGACGCGGTCACTTTTCGAGCGGCGCGACGTGGTCATTGTGGCGTCGGTGTCGTGTATCTACGGTATTGGCTCGCCGGAAGCGTATTACGGGATGCTCATTACGCTGGATAAAGGGCAGCAGACGTCGCGCGAGGCCCTGCTGCGGCGGCTGGTGGACGTTCAGTACGAGCGGTCGGAGGATTTGCGGCGCGGAACATTTCGCGTGCGCGGGGACATGATCGAAATTTATCCGCCGTATCAGGACGAAGGATTCCGGCTGGAGATGTGGGGCGAACAGATCGATACCATTCGGCAGATCGATCCGCTGACCGGCGAAGTGAAAGCCGGGCAGGAAGATTTGGCGCGGGTAACGGTTTTTCCGAAGACCCACTACGTGATGCCGCAGGAACAGAGAGACCGCGCGATCGTCACCATTCAGGAAGAGCTGTGGTGGTGGAAGAAGGAGCTGGAGAAGCAGGGGAAATTTGTGGAAGCGCAGCGCGTGGTGCAGCGAACCATGTTCGACATCGAAATGATGCGCACCATCGGCTATTGCCACGGGGTGGAAAATTATTCGCGGCATTTGAGCGGGCGTTTGCCGGGAGAAGCTCCGCCAACGCTGCTGGACTATGTGCCGCAGGATTTCCTGATGTTCATTGATGAGTCGCACCAGACCGTGGGGCAGGTGCGGGGAATGTTCAACGGGGACCGCGCGCGCAAGCAGACGCTGGTGGATTATGGATTCCGCATGCCGTCGGCGCTGGACAACCGGCCGCTGACGTTTGAAGAGTTTGAGCATCGCATGAATCAGGTGGTTTACGTATCGGCCACGCCGGGGCCGTATGAACTGACGAAGGCGGGCGGCGTGGTCGTGGAACAAGTGATACGTCCGACGGGGCTGGTGGACCCGCAGGTGGAGATACGTCCGGTGAAGGGGCAGGTAGACGATTTACTGGAAGAGATTCGCGTGCGGGCGGAACGCAACGAGCGCGTGCTGGTGACCACGCTGACGAAACGCATGTCGGAAGATTTGAGCGAATATTTCACGGAAATCGGCGTGCGCTGCCGGTATCTGCATTCGGAAGTGGAGACGCTGGAGCGCATCAAGATTTTGCGGGACCTGCGGCGCGGAGAATTTGACGTGCTGATCGGCATCAACCTGCTGCGCGAAGGTTTGGATTTGCCGGAAGTTTCGCTGGTGGCCATTCTGGACGCGGATAAAGAAGGCTTCTTGCGGAGCACTACTTCACTGATTCAAACCATGGGGCGTTGCGCGCGGCACATCGAGGGCAGGGCGATTTTATATGCGGACCGGCGAACGGATTCCATGAATCAGGCGATCGGCGAGACCAACCGGCGGCGCGAGAAGCAGGTGGCTTACAACACGGAGAACAACATCACGCCGATGTCCATCATCAAGTCCGTGGATATGGAGCTGGCGCGGATCGTCGAAGCGGACTACGTGACTATTCCGGTGGACGATGCAGGCTTGGATGCGGCCACCGCGAACATAAAAAGCGAGGCGCAGCTCGCTGAAATGCTGCAGCAGCTCGAAGGACAAATGCGCGAGGCGGCGAAGAAATTTGAATTTGAGAAGGCCGCGCAATTGCGCGACCGCATACGGGCGCTCAAGCAGAGAGATTTGGCGGGGATGTTTTCGATGGAAGCAGCCCCTGCTGGGACGGAGCAGAGTTCCGAGTCATCTGAAGCGTAGGTGGATCAATGGATTCCGGTCCGGAATTGCCCCAGCGTAAATCAATTCGATTGCGAGGGTATGACTACTCACTTGCGGGCGCTTACTTTGTGACAATATGCTCGCAAGGCAACCGATGTCTTCTCGGCTCAGTGGCCGGTAAGTGTGTCGAATTAAGCCCCGCGGGCGAGATTGTCCATGTCGTGTGGAATTCGCTACCAGAAAGGTTTCCGAGATTGGTTTTGGACGAGTTTGTGATCATGCCAAATCATTTGCATGCGGTGCTTGGTATTGTAGGGGCGGGGCTTGCCCCGCCCGCTCTTAACGCTGGCATAGTTGCAAAGAGCAGGGCAAGCACCGCTCCTACAGAGGCTCTCGCGGGAGCAAGAAACAATTCGCTCGCGAATGTGGTCGGCGTTTTCAAATCGATCTCAACTATTCGAGTCAATCGACTATTGCAACGAAAAGGTGTGGCGTTGTGGCAGAGGAATTATTACGAGCACATCGTTCGGAAAGGAGAAGATCTCCGGAAGATTCAGCAGTATATTTTGGAGAACCCGTTGAACTGGGCGTTGGATGCAGAGAATCCCGATTGTAATTCTGCGTGACGGAGCAACGGGCGGGGCAAGCCCCGCCCCTACGGCATTGTATGCGATGTGCGGGGTGGACACGCTCCGGATGCAAGGCTCAAACGACGCCGCGTTTGAGGTCATCGAGGGGATAAAACGTGTCGCGCCAGATGATGCCGCCTTGTCTTAGAGTGACGACCGTGGAGCGCAGCAACATGTAGCTGAGGAGAATCGCCCCGAGCGGATGGGTAAGCGCATAGAGTGGCGAAACGCGCATCACGATGTCCACGCCGATGTGGAAGCAGAGAGCGATGACGACGGCGATGGCGGCGAGGATGCGAATCCAGCCGTGGCCGAAGAGCAGGCCGAGGAATGGCGTGACGTTTATAAGAAGAATGCCGGCGATCCCAAGGGCGGCAAATCCCAGGTTGTAGCCGACGCCGGCGAAGAAATTCTTGGTGACGCCGCGGATAAGATTCCCGAGTCCGGCGTGCCAACGAACGACTACATCATCCTGCGCAATCCCGACCCCCGAGCGAAAACCCGATTGCTTGATGATTTTCCCAAGTTTCATGTCATCGATGACTTCCATGGCCAGGCGGCGGTGCGTGCCGCTGGCTTCATAAGCGGAGCGTTTCACCAACTGGAAGGCCCCGACTCCAACATAGAAACGAGAATTTGACTTGCTGGCCCGGTAGGGGTCGTTGGCCATGTGGAAGACAAAGCCGAAGAAGGTGATGAGGACTTTCTCCCAGAAACCAACCATTTCGATGCCGCAGAGCAGCGAGAGGTGATCGACGTTTCTCTGTTTAACGAGGGTCATGCTGCGCCGGAGGACGTCGGGCTTGAAGCGCACGTCGGCGTCGGTGAAAAGCAGCCAGTCTCCAGCGGATGCCTCGTAGGCTTTTTGCAGCGCGTGCGGTTTGCCGAGCCAGCCGGGTGGGAGCTCGCTAACGTGAACAACGCGAAGGCGGGCGTGGCTGCGCGCGAAATCGTCAAGGATGCGGCCGGTGGCGTCCGTGGAGCGGTCGTTGACGGCGACGATTTCGAGATTCGGGTAGTCGATTTCGATCAGGGTAGCGAGAGCGGCGGCGAGTTTTTCCTCTTCATCGCGTGCGGCGAAGATCAGGGAGATGCGCGGGCAGGCGGCATCCGAGGCGGGAGAGAAATCCTTGAGCCAGGGGAGCTGCGTGGCGCCATAGGCGACGCGGAGGCCGTAGGTGATCCAGAACAACGCGATAAGTGCGAAGAAAGCGATTCCCAGGAAATGCATGGTGATTGGTGTCTGAAGCTGGCCTCAGGTTATGCTAACACGGGATGCCGAAGAGCCTTTCCATCATCGGAGCAGGACGCGTGGGGCGCGCGCTGGGGCGGTTGCTGCGCGAGCAGGGATGGAAAATTGGCGCGGTTGTAACACGGGGCGAGGCCAGTGCGCGTAAGGCGGTGCGATTTATGGGCGCAGGACGCGCGCTCGCGGGAATGTCGCGGCAGATACTGGCGTCGCGCGTGATTCTGATTGCCACGCCAGACGACGCGGTCGCGGATGTGGCCAAGGAATTGGCGCGAATCGGGGCGGAAGAGCTGCGCGGGAAAATTGTGCTGCACACCAGCGGGGCACTCGATGCGTGCGTACTGGATGAGGTACGCGAGCACGGCGCGGCGGCGGGCTCGATGCATCCAATGCAGACGTTTAGCGGTGTAGCGGTGCCACCGCTGGAAGGAAAAGTGTTCGCCATCGAAGGCGATGCCGCCGCGGTGCGCGTGGCGCGGCAGTTGGTGCGGGCTCTTGGCGGTTCGCCGATGAGGATCGATGGCGCCAAAAAGGCGTTGTACCACGCGGCGGGTGCGCTGGCGGCGGGGCACGTACTGGTGCTGATGGAAGCGGCGACTCAAGTGTTGATGTCGATTGGAATGAAGAGGCGCGAGGCGCTGCGGGCACTGCTGCCACTGACGCGGCAGGTGCTCGATAATTTCGAACGGCTGGGGCCGCTGGCAGCGTGGACGGGGCCTCTGGCGCGCGGGGATTACCGCGTGATTGCGGCGCATGAAGTCGCGCTTGCACAGTTGCCGGAGGAGTTTTTGAAAGCGTATGAGGCGCTGAACAGGCTGGCGGCGCGGGTGCTGGGGCAGGATCCCGAAGCCATGCTCGCGGAGCTTGCAGTAGGCGGGAGAGCAAGAAAAGAATTAAACACAGAGAGCACAGAACCCTCACAGATTGCCGGGAAGAAGAGCAAACGCAGCGGTGCAGCGAACGCTTAGCGCCTCTCGTAAAAGCGAAAAAGGAGAAAGAAGTGAACGGACTGCATATAGCGATGGAGAGCGCGACGCTGGCGAATGGGCTGCGCGTGGTGATAGCGCCGGATATCACGGCTCCAGTGGTGACCGTGGGCGTGTATTACAAGATTGGATTCCGCCTGGAGCCGCAGGGGCGGAGCGGGTTTGCGCATTTGTTTGAGCACATGATGTTTCAAGGCTCGGAAAACGCGCCGAAGATGCAGCACATCAAGCTGATCAATTCGAGCGGTGGCGTGCTGAATGGCTCGACACAATATGACGTGACAAATTATTACGAAGCCGTGCCCTCGAACGCGCTGGAGCGCGTCTTGTGGCTGGAAGCGGATCGCATGCGCGCGCTGAAGGTGGATGACGAAAATTTGAAGAACCAGCGCGACGTGGTGAAAGAGGAAGTCCGCGTGAATGTGATGAATCAGCCGTATGGCGGGTTCCCCTGGCTGGATATGCCGCCGGTGGCGTTTCGCAATTGGGCGAACGCGCACAATTTTTACGGAGACTTTGTGGACTTGGATGCAGCGAGCCTCGGAGACGTGCAAGCGTTCTTCAAGACGTATTACGTGCCGAATAATGCGGTGCTGCTGGTGCTGGGAGATGTGAAGGCCGGCGAGGGAATGGCTTTGGCGAAAAAATATTTTGAGGCAATTCCGGCGGGAGCGGCGCTGCCATTTGCCGATCCCAGCGAGCCGGAGCAGAAGGAAGAGCGGCGAGGCAACGTGGAAGAAAAATTCGGCACGCTGCCGGCGATGGCGATTGGCTACGTCCTGCCGGCGCGCAGAACCAAGGATTGGTGCGCGATGGCCCTGCTGGATCAGGCGCTGCACGGTGGAAGGGCGGGGCGGCTGCACCGCGAACTGGTGCTGGAAAAGCAGATAGCCGTGGAGGCGGACGGGGGGATCGACGACATTTTCGGCTACAACGGGCCGACACAGATGACCACGCGAATTTTGCACAAGCCGGAATTCACGAGCGAAGCGACGCTCGCGGCGTTCGATGCGGTTATTCGTGAAGTGCAGGATAACGGCATCAGCGCCGACGAGCTGGAGCAGCTCAAAGTGAAATGGCGCTCGGATTATTACGCGACGCTGGAAGGCGGGCGCGGCGGGTACATGCCTAAGTACGGTTTGATGCACCTGCTGGCGTGTTTCACGTTGTTTGATAATGAGCCGCAGCTGGTGAACACAATTCTGGATGGATTCCTGGCGGTGACGCGCGAGGAGGTTCTAGCGGTGGCCAAGAAATATCTGCGGCGAGAGAAGCGCGCGATTGTGTTCCGCAAACCGGTGAACACGGGTTTACCCGCGGATGCGGGCGCGCCCGTGTCCGCAGGCAAAAAGGAGGCTGCGTAATGGCGACGCCAGCGGCGGAGATTCCCAACGTGGCGCCGGCGCTCTCGGCGGAGCGCGCGGTAAATTGGCCGAAGCGAACACGGGCGCGGCTGGGGAATGGGTTGGAAATCGTGCTGGCGGAAGCGCGCTCTATTCCGAAATTTCATGGCGAGCTGTTTTTCCGTTCAGGGAATGCGGCGGCGGTGAGCCGCGCGCCCGGCCTCGCGGAGATGACCTCAACGGTGGTGCGTACGGGAACAGTGAAGCGGGTGAGCCGGCAGATTGAAGAGGATTTGCGGCGGTTGGGCGCGGACCTTTCTTCAAATGCGGGGCAGGACACCAGCGCGATTTCTTTTGCTGGACTCTCGGAGTTTGCGGAGCCGCTGCTGGGCTTGGTGAATGAGCTGGCGCGGGAGGCGGCGTTTCCGGAAGCGGAGTTCGAGCGCGAACGGCGCCAGAAGCTGGAAGAGGTAAAACTCGAGCGCACTTCGCCGGGCTTTCTGGCGGGCGAGCGGCTACGCAAAGTGCTGTTTGGAGCGCATCCGTACGCGCAGGTTTCCGCGAGCGAAGCGCAGGTATCGGCGTACCGGCGGGAAGAGTTGATGGCGGTGTACCGCGAATTTTACACGCCGGAAAATGCGCTGCTCTTGCTGGTGGGGGATTTTGATTCCGCCGCAATGCTGAAGAGCGCCGAAAAAGTGTTTGGCGCGTGGACAGGAAAAAAGCCAGAGACGAAAGCGATGGTTGCTCCGGCGAATCCGCGCGGGAGGCGAGTGTATCTGGTGCATGTGCCGGGTTCGGTGCAAACGCAGATTCTCGCGGGGTGCCACGCGATCACGCGTAAGCATCCGGATTGGGTAAAGCTCGGTTTGATGAACAGCTTGTACGGCGGAGCGTTTAATTCGCGCCTGGTGATGAATATCCGCGAAGACAAGGGCTACACCTACAGCCCGCGCAGCAGCGTGAATCCGCTGCGTCAGCATGGGTATTTCACGGTTTCAGCCGCGGTGCGCAACGACGTGGTGGCAGCTTCGCTTACGGAAATATTTTACGAAATGGACAAGCTGCGCTCGCTGACGGTGCCGGAAAGGGAGCTGGCGGATGCGCAGAATTATGTGACCGGCGTTTTTTCGATGGGGCTGGCGACGCAGGATGGACTGTTGTCACAGCTTTCCACGGTGGCGCTGAACGAATTGCCGGACGATTATTTGGAGACGTATCGCGAGAAGGTGCGCGCGCTAACGCCGGCGGACTTGCTGGTGGCCGCGCGAAGATATTTTGATTCAGCGAACATGCAAATCGTGGTCGTGGGCGACCGCGCGCAGATCGAGGCCCAGGCGGGGCTGTTCGGCGACGTCGAGGTGTACGACGCGCAGGGGAAACATTTGGAGTGAGTCCGTGATTTCTTTGTTATTGACTTATGGAAGTACCGGATGCATTATGGTCTGGCCATGACGTCGCGACGATTGCCAGTCCGGCTTTTCCTTTCCTTCCTTCTCCTGAACCTTATTTTTGGTGCGGCAATTCTTTCCGCGAAAAAGAAGCCGCCGTTGAAGCCGGTGAATTTGAACACGGCGGGGTCAGTGGAATTGCAGCGGGTGCCGGGAATCGGGCCGGCAACGGCGGAGAAGATTCTGCAGATGCGAAAATCTTACGGCGCGCTCAAGAGTGTGGATGATTTGCTGGCCATCAAGGGCATCGGCAAGAAACGCCTCGACAAAATGCGCAAGTATTTGACGGTTGGAAAACCCGCACCAAAGCAGGCCGCGCAACCAACGGAATGTCCGGGTTGTGCGAAAGGGGAGACGCCGCCCCCGAAATCGCCGCCGCCCCAGAAGAGTTCAGCGGCGCCCGCTCCTTCCGCTGAGGTAGAAGAACCCAATCACTAACAAGAGCAAGCTTCATCAGAACACCTGGTGAGTGGGGCGAGGCTGCACAATTTGCAGCGGCACCTGTTCGGCGATACGGATGCCGTAACCTTCCAGGGCGACAACTTTTTTAGGGTGATTGGTAAGGACGCGAATATCCTTGAGGCCGAGATCGATGAGGATTTGCGCGCCAATGCCGCTCTCGTGCTGCACCATGCGCTGGCGGGCGGGTTCGCGA
>JBGOTL010000058.1:0-22691 GCA_041476465.1 Candidatus Acidiferrum sp.
CTTGCTTCTCTTCCGGGGTTTCCATCCTAAAATGGGGGAGTGAAAATAACCTGCACGCGGATCGGCTTGATTTCTGATACCCACGGCCTGCTGCGCGAGGAAGCCGTCCGCGCCCTCGAAGGCTGCGAACTCATCATCCACGCTGGCGACGTTGGCAATCCGGAAATTCTCGAAACTCTAAAACACATCGCCCCGGTCGTTGCCGTTCGCGGAAATACGGACACTGCACCCTGGGCCGCGCTCTTGCCCGCAACGGAAATCGTCGAAACCTCACGCGCTACAATCTACCTTCTCCACAATCTGCAAGAGCTGGATCTCGATCCCGCCGCCGCCGGCTTTCACATCGTCATCAGCGGCCACACTCACCAGCCCGCGCGTAGCGAACGCTCCGGCGTCCTTTATCTCAACCCCGGCAGCGCCGGCCCGCGCCGCTTCGACCTGCCCATCACCCTCGCCCGCCTCGACCTCACCCGTTCACCCTTTCAGATCGACTTCATCGACCTGTCCGCCAGTCAACTCCGCAAACGCAAATAAACCCCGTAAAGACTCAATCCCATCCCGCCGAAAAACAGCACGGGCGACAAGTACACGGTCACGATGGGATTGATGGGATATGGCACTTGTAGCGCGCTGTACCCGCCCGCGAAGTAATGAATCACCAAAGCCAAAAGCATGTACAGCAGCCCGCGGCGGATCTCACGGCCTCCGTCGGAGCCTCTGCGGCGGACCGCCTGCGCTTCCGGAACCGCCTCGCGGCAATACGGGCACTGCCTCGCATCTATGGGCACAGGCTTACCGCAGTACGCGCACGGCTTCGTTTCTCCGCTCTGCATTTGAGCTAGACTCATCCCGGCCCCGCACCCTTCCCGGTTAGCCTAGTTCCCGTGCCTTCACTCGTCAAGCTCTGCTCCCCCCTTGTAGCGCCGTCCCTTTCGCGCCTCTTCGTCCCGGCGTTTTTTGCCGGGGAGGGCTGCTCAGCCTCCGCTTATCTCCTACTGATGATCTCTCGCGATCGTCTCGGCCCACGTTTTCGTGCGAACCATCTGCTCGTCGCGCAGCAACTCCCTGGTGTATTTGTAATAGAAGTTTTTCGCGTCGCTGGTCACCAGCAAATGCCCCCGCCAGGTCAGCACATGATCGCTCACCCTCTGCGAGGATTCCACTTCGCCTCTCACGCTGTTCGATTCCGGGTGCTCATCCGCGACCTCATAGGTCAGCTTTTCCCAATGCTCGAATTTACCCCACGGATAATTCGTCGAGGTCCTTCCCTGCCAATAGACGGTGCTCTTCTGATTGGCCTCGTCGCGCAGCAGCGTCCATGTTCCCGGCCAGGACGATTCTCCCCCGGACATGTCCGTGCGTTCCTCGGACTTTTCCGGCGGCGCAAACGCCGGCGGCGCCTCGCCATGCGCCGGCACCACCGGCAAGAGGAGCCGCGAACCGTCGCTTCCGCCGACCCGCAGCGATGTGGTCATCGCCGATGGCGTCGGCCATACCATTGGCCACAGCGCGTTGGAAATCGCCACCCGTATCCGGTGCCCTTTTGGAAAAACCCATGACGCCAGGTGCATTTCAATATTCAACGCATAAATCTTCCCCGGCTCAAGATCTTCCGGCTCCGCCATCGAGTCGCGCTGCGCTCCGTTGCGTCCCGCGCCCGTCACCATGGTCACTCTGCCGTCCGGCGCCACATCGGAAAGCCGCACAAACCAGTTCGCCTGCGAAAAATCCGCGGCCGCTTGCAGCATCGCGCGCGGCCGCCCCAGGATCGCGGTTTCCTCTTCCAGCGGCGCGGAGTCATACACCAGACTGTATGCATCCACCGGCCTCTGATCCGCCAGCAGCTCTCCCCACCAGAATCCTGCCTCCACGCCGGCCGAGGCCACATATTTCAATTCGTGCGTGCTGGGCTGCGCACCGGCCTCCGAACCAAGCGTGTGATTGCTCTGCAAATACATCGCGGATTCTTGCAATCCGTTCGGCGGCCACTGCTCCTTCCGCCACTCGCCGGGTATTTCCTGCGGAGCCGCGCTCGGCGCATGCCAATGCTGCATGTACACCAACAAACGCGGGTCCTTCAGCACGCCGGTGTCGCGTCCCTTCAGCCAGTAATCGAACCAGCGCACTGCCTGGTCCCGCCACTCCACCCTCGGCCCATAAATTCCGTCGTTCGGATACATATGGTTCCATGGACCCACCAGCGCCTTCACCGGCGCTTTCATCTGCTCCAGCATTCGCGGAACACTGTCGCGGTAGCCATCCTGCATTCCGCCGATCAAAAAACACGGCACCTGCAATTCGCTCAGCGGGCGCACCGGGCTGCGCCAGAATTTTCCGTCACGCTGATTTTTCAAATAAAGCAAAGTCCACGGCGGCGAATCCATCCGCGGCCCGATTACTTTTTCGTCCAGGCTGAAGTCCGGCGCCCCGCTTCTCCCTTGATCCAGGTCCATGCTCAGCTCGTATTCATCCACGTGAAACATTCCATCGATGTAGTGAACGTCTTCTTTAAACAGCTCCTCCGTGGCATCCACCGCGATGATCGCCTTCAACTCCGGCGGCCGCCGCATCGCCATCTGAATGGAGTTAAACCCGCCCCAGGAAATCCCCAGCATTCCCACGTTGCCGTTGCTCCATGTCTGCCGCGCCAGCCAGGCGATCACTTGCTCTCCATCCACCTGTTCCTGCTCGGAGTATTCCCGCTCGGGAGGCGTACCCTCGCTGTTGCCAAACCCCCGTATATCCACCCGCGCCCCGGCATATCCCCTCCTCGCAAAGTAAGTGTGCAATTCGTAATCCCCCATCGCCTCGTCGTCATCTTTGCGATACGGCAAGTACTCCAGAAGCGCGGGAAATTTTTCGCCGGGCGCGGCGCCATCGGGCATATACAGCGTAACCGCCAGCCGCACCCCGTCTTTCATCGGAATCCACTGTTTCACCATGCGTACGCCGTATTTTGGAGGAGAGGGAGGCTCCGCGGCGCTCGCAATTCCCGCGCCGCAAAACACCAGGAGGAGAGCAAGGAAAGGACGAAACATTCCGCACCTCGAAGAAATAAACGGATTAGCCCCGATCGGATTGTGAAGGGCGCTGCGGGAGTGTACTTGCCTGCTGCTTACATCCGCAAGACGCAGTGGGCGGCGGAATTATTCCTGCTTTTCAGGCAGAGAAGGATTCATTTTGGCTGAGGTTCGCCCCAGATTGCGCATGCTATCGACCGCCGCTTGCGCCCGGCGGACTTGCTTCCGAATTCCCGCCGCGCACTCGCGCTCCTCCACCGTCAACGCGGGACTATCCGCAAGCAACTCCGAATAGCCAAGAATCGCCGTCAAAGGATTGCTGATCTCATGCGCCGCACCGGCCACCAAACGGCCCAGAGCAGCCATCTTTTGCGATTGTGAAATTCGCATTTGCAAACCGCGCAGATTCACCACCGCCTTTTCGGTCAAGCTGACAAGATACACGAGCTCCCGATCAAGGAGATGAATCTTCAAAAATACAAGCGAACCCAGCAAGAGCATGGCGCCCAGCATAATCCGCAAGCGGAAAATGGTGACCGCCGGTGGTGCATGGATATCCAGATAACTCCAAATTGCCAGGACCGGAAGAGAAATCATGGCCAGCATCGCCAGCCGAGCCGTCCACAGCCCTTGTTTTTCAACGCTCGTTTTGGCGGCCTCCGGTGCGGAGCTCAGATCTTTTCCGGCTTTCGCCGCGACGGTAAACCAGGCGAGAGACAAACACCATGGAATATCAAATAAACTCCCGTGGTAATAGACTTGCCGATCGATCGCCATGCTCTGCAGCAGATTACCCGCGGCAAGAAGCACGAATGCAAACAGGAAATGACCGTAACATTTCTTCCAGGCTCCCGCGCTCTTCCACCGGAGAAACACGAGACCCAGGATGACGGCAAGATGCTCGACCAGGGTCAGCAGATAGTCCGCAGGATTGTATTTCGAAAAATCGCGAACAATGATCTGCCACGGCCAGGCGAAATACGCATACATGCAAACCCACCAAAGGATTAGAAGGAGGAAATCGAGGCGGCGAAAGCGAAGATCCTGCGCCGCCGAAGTGGAGCGTGGCCGCAAGGTCAGCGCCGCGATGATAGGCAAGGGCGCCAGCAGGAAAAGCACATCCCCGGTCACGGGGCTGGGCGATTCGTAGGCTTTCAAGGCGTCGTAGTATTTCCAGAAGAATTGGGAGAAAAGCACCAGGGTGAGACCCGCACCGTTCAGAGCCCAAAACAGGCGCAGCGAACCCGACGCACGGCGAAAATTGTCGCGGAAGGCGAGCATCGCGATTCCGGCAAGCAAGCATGGGAAAACATCGCCCACGGCGGTGAGCGCATAGCTTTGTTCGAACAATACCGCTGTCGCGGCCTGGATGATTACCAAGGCGAATGCGAACACCAGGAAGCGTTCTTGTTTCTGCGCGCCCATGGCTAAGTCTCCCTGACCGCCAACGGAATCATGACACTCGCCGGAACCGTCTGCCCCTCGGCGCAGGGCAAGAGAACCGTGAAGACGGCCCCGCCTTCGGGCCGGTTCCGGCAGATGATTTGCCCACCGTGCCGAGTAATGATTCCGTAGCAGGTGCTCAGACCAAGCCCCGTTCCTTTCCCTACCGCTTTGGTGGTATAGAACGGTTCAAAGACGCGTTCTGCATCTTCCATCCCGGGCCCAGTATCTGCAAACTCGATTTCGACCAACCGGTGTGCTCCTCGTATCGTGATGTGCAGCTCTCCACCAGCGCTTTCCGTGAGGGCATCGACGGCATTCCCGATTACATGCAGAAAGACTTGCAGAAGTTGGCTGGCGTCGCCGGCAATCAGAGGAACATTGTTCTCCTGCGCCAGTTCGATGCGAATCTGGGCATTCTTTCCGGCACGACTCAGATTAAGCGCGCGTTCCACCACGGGCTTCACATCCATGGGTGCCAGCAGAAGGGGTGTTTCCTGAGCGAAACTCAGCATGTTCTCCACCAACACACTAGTGCGGCGCGCGTAGTGATCGATCTTGCCAACCATGCTCTGAATCTTCACGTCGGCACTCGACTGGGCGTTCAACCGCGTGGAATATTCCAGTGCCGCGGTAAGGGCCTTCTTGATTTCGTTGGCCACACCGGCCACCAGTTGCCCCAGAGACGCCAGCTTCTCGCTTTGGATCAGTTGATCCCTGAAGCGCGTCAGGTTTGCATAGGTTTGCGAAGCTTTCTCCAACGAGCGAAGGAGATCCGCGCTGAGCCTATCTTGCTTGATGAGCAGCAAAGCGGTCAGCGCCAGCATGGTGACCAGAGTGGCGAGGATGCGGAATCGCAGAAGTTCGCCAGGCATATTCTTCGCGAACAATAGCCACAGACCAATCGCGGGAGTTGAAAGCGTGGCGGCCATGGCCAGCCGGGAGGTCCAGAAGATGGCTTTCTTGCTTTCCATGGAAACTTCCCGCGCGCTCCCGGCAAGCCGCGGAAGCTGCGCGACACCCAATTGCCGCCCAGCAAAACCCAAGCAACCGAAACCCGCCATCGCCGCGATAAGCGGCACGTCGTAAAGACTCCCTGTGTAGTATTTTCGAAGATCTATGGCAACGTTACTCAGGTTTGAAGCCAGGTTATACAACGCGGCTGCAGCGAAATAGATCCGGTACAATCGCCGCCAGGCTCCCTTTGTTCTCAACGCCGCAATTCCCACAGCGACGAGAAGAATCGCATTGCCGACCGCATCAATTGCGTTGAAATGAAAATTATAGATTCCAGAATTCCCGGGGATGAGGTTGTAGACCAGCACCCAGAAGGCATACAGATAGAGCCAGTAGATGAGCAGGAGTGAGAGATCCAGGAATCCAAAAATCCGCGGCTGGTGCGAGTCTGCAACCTCGGGCTGAAGAGCCAGCGCCGCCGCAATGGGAACAAGTTTCAGGAACAGAAGAGCATCACCGAACGCAAGATCAGGGAGGGGTTCTCGCAGCAGAACTTCAAAGTAAGCCCATAGGAGCAGGCTCGCGAGCCAGAGCCCGGTACCAAGCGACATCAGAAACCAGAAGCCGCGCACGTGGCCGCGGGTGATGAACGCGTTATTCAGAAATACCACGACTGCAACAGCAACGAGAAAAACTTGCAGGAAATCGCCAAACGCGGTGAGCGCGTGTCCAGGCCGAACGAAAACGGCGGCACCGGCCGCAAGGGCGACCAGGAAGAAAGAGGCTAGCATCCAGATAGAGAGCCAGTTTGGACGCTGTTGTTCCAACGTACTCAAGGTTTGAGTTTCTGTTTCCAGCGCGTCCTCGTTTTCTACGGTGATTGGCGTCCTCTTCGCACCCTCTACCCTCCCCCGAAATCTGGTCGCACACTGGTCCATCACGCGAACCAGAATGCCTATCCAGATCTGCGCAAAGACCCTACAACCCTAGACAACATATTGAGGGCAAGAAATCAGTCACGACCCAAAATATTCATGCCTCGCCCCTGAACAGTACATTGGACTTTAGTACCACTCCGCTAGGCGCCAGCGGCCGCTGTGCCTTCCTCTTCCATCACCCCATCCCGCCCCCGCGACTCCGCGAACGAAACGATAACCGCCTTGGACACCGGCGTGTTGCTGATCTTCGCGACGCTGTTGATCGGCACAAGCACATTCGCCTCCGGAAAGTAGGCGCCCACGCATCTTCGGGGAATGTCATACCCTACGAGCAAAAAGCGAAACGCCATCCGGCGTTCCTCACCCTCGGGACCCGCAAAATGACTGGTGATATCCACGCGGTCGCCCTGCTTCCAGCCCTGTTCCGCCATATCGGCGGAATTCATCAGCACCACGCGGCGTCCATTGTAAATTCCCCGGTAGCGGTCATCGAGGCCGTAGATGGTGGTATTGAATTGGTCGTGACTGCGCACGGTGGTCAGCAGGAATTGGCCGGGCGCAAGATGAATCGGCTCGATCTGCGACACCGAAAAGATGGCTTTGCCTGTTTTGGTTTTGTATTCGTTATCGCGCGCGCTGTTCCGCAAATAGAAACCGCCTTTTTGTCTCACCTTGCGGTTCATCTCCTCGCAGCCCGGAACAACTCTTGCGATGAGCTCGCGAATGCCATCGTAGTCTTCCACCAGCTGCAACCAGTTTACTTTGGTCCGTCCTTCCAGCGACGCCGCCGCGAGCCGCGCAACAATCGCCGGCTCACTCAAAAGATGTTCTGATGGCGGATCGAGCCGTCCCCGCGAGGTGTGCACAATGCCCATGGAATTTTCCACGCTGACGAATTGTTCGCCGCTCGCTTGCACATCGCGTTCCGTTCTTCCCAGACATGGCAAAATCAGCGCCTGATTGCCGGTGATCAAGTGCGAGCGATTTAGTTTTGTTGAAACGTGCACCGTGAGGCTGCATTTCGCGAGCGCCCGCGCTGTAAATTCCGTGTCCGGCGCAGCGGAAAGAAAATTTCCACCCATGGCGAAGAACACTTTTGCTTCGCCGCGATCCATGGCCTTGATGGACTCGACCACGTCCCAGCCGTGTTTGCGCGGCGGATCGAAGCCGAAGGTATCGCGCAACTTGTCCAGGAAACTGTCCGGCATGCGCTCACAGATGCCCATGGTGCGGTCTCCCTGCACATTGGAATGGCCGCGCACCGGGCAAAGACCCGCGCCAGGGCGTCCCAGGTGGCCGCCGAGCAGATGCATATTCACAATTTCTTGAATGGCCTCGACCGCCTGCCTCTGCTGCGTGAGCCCCATCGCCCAGCAGGTGATGACAGCCTTGGACTTCATTACGATTTCCGCGATCTTGCGAATCTCCGCCCGCGCGATGCCGCTCTGCTCCACGATTTCATCCCACGATGCCGAAACAATCGCTTTCTGAAACTCAGCGAACCCCTGGGTTTTTTCCAAAAGGAAAGAATGATGCAAAATCTGGCCAGGCCGCCGCGCTTCTTCTTCCAGTATCTCTTTGCAGATTCCTTTGAAGAACGCCAGGTCCCCGCTCAGCCGCACCTGAACGAAATGTTTCGCGATGGGCGTCCCGGAACCCAAAAGGCTCAATACCTCCTGCGGATGCTTGAACCGCGTGACTCCGGTTTCCGAAAGCGGATTGATGCTGATGATGGTGGCGCCGCGCCGCGCCGCCTTTTGCAAGGTAGTGAGCATGCGCGGATGGTTGGTGCCCGGATTTTGTCCGGCAATCAAAATGGTATCCGCCAGATCAAAATCAGAAATCTTCACGGTGCCTTTGCCGACGCCAATGGTCATATTCAGCGCGGCTCCGGACGATTCGTGGCACAGATTCGAGCAATCCGGCAGATTGTTGGTTCCGTATTCGCGCACGAACAGTTGATATAAAAACGCCGCCTCGTTGCTGGTCCGCCCTGAAGTATAAAAAATGGCCTGGTCCGGACTCGCGAGCGCATTCAATTCTTTCGCGATCAGCGCAAACGCCTCTTCCCAGGCAATCGCTTCATACTGATCGCTTCCCGCGCGTAGCACCATCGGGTGCGTCAATCGCCCCTGATGACCCAGCCAGTAATCGGACTGCTTGGAAAGCTGCGATACACTCCATCGCTTGAAAAATTCCGGCGTGGCGCGAAGCTCGGTCGCTTCTTCCGCAATCGCTTTTGCGCCGTTTTCACAGTATTCGTTCGCGCCGCGGCGCTCGTCCGGATCCGGCCAAGCGCAACCCGGGCAATCCACGCCATCAAATTGGTTCAGCCGTGCGAGGGCGGAAACCCCGCGAATCACGCCAGGCTCTCCCAGCGCAAATTGCAACGCCCTCACAACGGACTTTGCCCCGCCCGCAACTTTCGCGGGTCTCTTGATTACCGTGTGATCGGTCTCGATGGGCGTTTGCGCGTGACGCATGTTTTGCTTTCTGACGTGGCCTCTGGCCTCCTGATCTTTGCTACTAGGCGGAAAATCTTTCGGTGGTGTGGCCATGGGCGTCCTGGATTGCCATCCAGATGTACCACACTGAGGATTCTGCCGCATACTCGGATGGATCCGGATTCCGTTTTACTTACGGCAGCCCAGCCGCACTGGTCCTCCTTGCAATGCACTCCGGTCTTGCGTCAAGCTACCTCCCGCCACTGAGGAGATTTCCATGAACAACCTTTGGATAAGAACTGCCTGTCTGGCCATCGCCGCTGCGCTGAACTTGCTCGCAGGATCCGCACAAGCTCAAACGGCAGCGCCAGCACCCGCGCCGCTTACCGTCATTCGCGCAGGCTCGCTGATTGACGGCATGAGCGAAGCGCCGCGCAAGAATCAACTCATCTTTGTTCGCGACGCCCGGATCGAAAAAATCACCGACGCTTCCGCATCCATCCCCGCGGGCGCGACGATCCTCAATCTTTCTTCCGCCACAGTGCTGCCCGGCCTTATCGATGCGCACACGCACATTTTTCTGTGGGGCGAAGATCCCGCCAGGGGCGGCTACGACGCCAATATTTTGAAGGCGGGAATCGCCTTGCGCGCCGCCCGCGCAACCTACGCCGTTCGCCGCGCGCTCGAGCAGGGATTCACTGCGCTTCGCGACCTGGAAACCGAGGGCGCCGGTTATGGCGATATCGAAATCAAACAAGCCATCGAAGAAGGCACCATCCCCGGCCCGCGCATTTTCGGCGCGACCCGCGCGATCTCCACGACCGGTGGCTACCCGCTGGAAGATTATGCGCCGGAATTGGAAATGCCCAAGGGCGTGCAGGTGATCGATGGCCCGGTGCAGGCGCGCAAGGCTGCGCGCGAACAACTCGATCACGGCGCCGACTGGCTCAAGGTCTACATGACGCATCGCTCGTGGGTAGACAAGCAGGGGAATCTGGTTTCGCAGCCCACGCTGACGCTGGATGAAATCAAGGCCATCGTGGACGAAGCACACGGCTGGGGAAAGAAAGTGGCGTGTCACGCCTATAACGGCATCGGACTGCAGCGCGCGCTCGATGGGGGTTGCGACTCGATCGAACATGGCCTGGAAATTACCGACGCGCAGATCGCGCAAATGCAGAAGCAAGGCACGTGGTATTGCCCGACACTCTCACCCTATTACGATGACTGGGCCCCCGCGGACACTTCGGCGGGAAAGCGCGACCGCGCGCGGGCCATGGTTCACGAAACGACTTTTCGCAAAGCCTTGCAAGCACATCTGAAAATTGTCTACGGCACCGATATGGGCGGCATTCCCTGGAGCGAGCCGCTGGCTCAGGAATTTCGCCGTATGACGGGCCTGGGCATGTCACCCATGGATGCCATCCATGCGGCAACTTCCCGCGCCGCCGAAATGCTGGACATGAAGGGTGAAATTGGCGTGCTCGCCCCGGGCGCCTTCGCCGACGTGATCGCCGTGTCCGGCGATCCACTCAAAGACATTGCTCAGCTCGAGCACGTGGGCTTCGTCATGCACAACGGCTCCGTTTTCAAAAACGATTTCGCAAAGTAAAAAAGGGGCGCCCGCCGCGGTGGGCGCCCCCCATGATTTTCCCCTTAGTTTTTTCGACTCTCCACGGCTGTGCGCCGGTGAGACCAAATTTTTTTCTAGGCTTCGACCTTTACGCCCTTCCAGAACGCGATTTTGTCCTTTATCTCTTGCGCCGCCGGCTTCGGCTCCGGGTAGTACCACGCGGCATTCTCATTCCGCAATCCGCCCACTTCTAAATGATAGTAATGTGCCGTTCCCTTCCACGGACAAATCGTGGTGTGGCTGCTCGGCTTCAAGAATTCCTTCTTCACTGCTTCGGCCGGGAAGTATTGGTTCCCCTCCACCACCGCGCAGGCACTGCTCTCTGCAACCACTTTTCCGCTCCAAATCGCTCTAGCCATGTCGTGCCTCTCCACCCTTCCGCGAGACCCTGCTTAGCTGACGTTGTCCATGCGGCAAAATACATGGGATTGGATGCGCGACTGTTCTCATTCGTTCCGTACATGATTCTGGCGAAGCTGAGGTTTAGCATCTTCTTTCTCCCGCAAAAAATCTTGAGTCTTGTGTGTCTTGGAAAGAGTTTGCTCTGATCCGCGCCGCCCGGCTGATCTTCCGCAGGCTTGGCCGCTTTAGGGTAACCGGCCCGCAGGGCAGGTCTGCTACAATCTTGCTGAACTCCACGGAGGAAGACGATGGCCGAACAAAGTTTCGCGAATCACACCAGGATGGTGCCGCTATTTCATTATTTTGTGATGCCGGCGCTCACCATCAATTTTGGCTGGTCGATCTATCAGTGGAAGCTCGCCGCGTTTTCGCTAAATGGCCTGATTGCCGTTCTGGCAGCGGCAGCGCTGATCATTTTGATGTTTTGCGCGCGCATATTTGCCCTTACCGTGCAAGACCGCGTGATACGCCTCGAAGAAAATCTCCGCTACCAACGCTTGCTGCCGGCGGACCTGCAGTCGCGCATCGGAGAGTTTGTTCTTGCACAGTTGATCTCACTGCGTTTTGCAAGCGATGCAGAACTCCCGGCACTCGCACGCAAGGTGCTGGACGAAAAGCTGACCGATCGCAAGACAATTAAACTACTGATCAAAAACTGGAAACCAGATCATCTCCGCGCGTAACCCGCGCGACGCCGCTCTCAGTTCACCAGGAAAGCTGCACCCAGCATGGTGGTTTCTCCGTCAGGGTTGCTGATGACCATGGCCTGGGCGCCCGGAAGCAGCGCCGGAGTGACCACACTCAACGTATTCATATCTTTGAAAGTCACGCCAGCAGCTTTCCCGCCAATCTTGATCGTGGTTCCTGCTTGAAAACCGCTTCCGCGAATCGTGAGCATGGTTCCACCCGCGGCTGGCCCGGAAGCTGGCGAAACCGTGCCGATGCCGAGCGGTACATCCGCAAGTTGCACGACAGTGAGACCTGAAGTCGTGAGCGCAAAAAGCCGCTGGCCATTTTCATCCACCGCCAGAAAACCTCCGTGCAATCCATCGGCATCCGTCGCGAGCATTGCGAAGGCCTCCGGCAGATACACGCGCAGCCGCAGGCGCCCGCTGAGCGCATCGATAATGTCAACGCCACCGTGTATTCCGCTTGCGGGAGGCGACGCGGGAGGCGGCCCATCCAAAAATGGCTCGTAGAGCAAAGACCCGCTCGGATGCACCGCGATTCCCGGAACCGCCACGCGTCCAAAAATCCGTTGCAACTCCGGGCTCGCGGCGAGTCCGCCGAGGCTCAGATCAGCGCCGCGAATTTGCGTTTCGCCATTCGCGCGCGTCGCGAAGATTGTTCCGTCCGCTGCCGCCGCCAGATCCGTTGCCGAAACATTCGCCAGCGCGGTGGTGAAATGATTCGGCGCGGAAGACTCCCAGACGGCAAGGGGGCCGCCCGGCGCAGCACCAAACGCGACAAATACGCGATCACCGTTGCCAGTTCCCTGCACCAGAGGCGCCCCAGTCAATGAAGTGACTTCAGGCTGCGGAGCCGGCTGCATCACCAGCGGGCGGGCCATCAGGTCCAGCTGCCCGAGGCAATTGGTGCACGCGCCCGACCCGCCTCCTTCGCCGCTGAGTCCCACGAAGAC
Source organism: Candidatus Acidiferrum sp. (assembly GCA_041476465.1). GTDB lineage: Bacteria > Acidobacteriota > Terriglobia > Acidiferrales > UBA7541 > Acidiferrum. The sequence continues at coordinate 12,480 of JBGOTL010000058.1, forward strand.
ACTTTGCGCGCTGGTGGCCGCGACCCGCGCCGGCCCTGAATTCAGAAAGCCCGGAACGCCGCCAACGGAAACGGAAGTCCCTGTGCCCGCATCAGGATTGAACACGTACAAGTTCTGCGCGCCAAAATCCGCCACCATCAACTGCGAACTATCGGGCGTCAACGACATCCCACGAAGCGCGGCATTCGGAGGCGGCCCCCCCGGCGGCTGAATGCCGCCACGAAACACTTGCCCCTTCAAATCGAATACATCCACCTGATCCGTGTTGCTCAGGTATACCCACTGGCGTTTCTGGTCGTACAGCACAAATTTGTCGAGCGCAGGATGCGAGTAAACATGCACGTCCTGCAAATACTGAAAACCTTTGGCGGAGGTCGCAGCGCCCCCGCTTGCGGTCACGACAACATCGGACTTGCCCGGCGAGCCCTGCGGCGTCACCAGGGTTATCCGCTCCAGCGGAAAGGGATAGTTCGCCCCAAGTCCTAGCGAAGCAGCAATCATCAAAATATTTTCCACTTTTTTAATGGTCGCGCTCTGGCCGGCTATGGTCACACTGACCTTGCCCGCATCACTTCCGAATCCATAACCGTAAATCTGCACGATGTCGCCACCAGATTTTGTTCCGGCATTGGGCAAGATCTCCGCGATTTGCGGGCCGTAACTGAACGCATCCGGGGCCAACGCCAGCCAGCCGCCCGGGAAATACGCCGCCACGTTGACGGCTCCATTGGTCACGCTCGCAGGTGATAGGGTCTGAATCTCTGAGGTTCCGGAAACGCTCGCAGTGCTCGCCAGTTGCGTGCCGAATTTCACCTGCGCGCTGGCCGCAAAATTTTGCCCCGCTAGCGCGGCGGGCGTCCCACCAGTAATTGGCCCTTCCGCTGGCTGCGCGATGGGCGCGGCCGCAAACAGCGGACCAGGGGAGGCAAGCGTGCCCGGAGCCGCGGCATCCAGAAACGCGACGCCGCGATTCGAAACACAAAATAGAAGCTGCGTTTCGTCCGCTTCCTCAATCTCCGAGCTGATCCCTTGTATGGCAATATCCGGCGCTTGCCCGATCTTGTGCAGATCGTTTCCATCCAGCACCGTGATCACGTGCATGGAACCCTGGGTTTCCGCCACATACAACAAATTGCCATTGCGCGAAAAGACCACGCCACTCGCGCTTGCCAGCGCGTACGAGTGCATCAAGTTTAGACCGCCATCGAGTAGCAGGACCTGATTGCTCCCGTTGGACGAAAATGCAAGAGCAAACCGGCTGCCGTCTCCGTTTGCCGCCACCAGCGAAATTGTCCCGCCGCCCAGTGTTCGCGGACCAGCGACCACATTCCCGTTGGCATCGAACAGTGCGATCTCTCCGCTCGCATCATTCGCCGCCGCCAACACCTTTGCATGATCCCCCGTGCGCGCGATCACCCCCACACCTTTCTGAAAAACCTGCGGCGCCGCCGAAGTCAGATTCGCCCAGGAATCCGCGAGGGGATCCCAGAGCGCCAGCAACGCCTCCGCTACCGCAGGCTGCCACAAACGCACCATGGCTTTGCCACCGGATAGCGCCAGCACTTCTATCGGCCGGTCGAAAATAGTGTTGGGCAGTGGTGAAAGCCCGCTCACCGGATAACGAGCCTTCACCTGCAGTGTGCCGGTATCGATGGCCACCATCTGCCCGGCAGCTGTGCCAACCCAAACGCTGCTGCCATCGGCGGAAAGGTCCGCGCTGGTTGCACCCGCCACGCTGATCTGCGCCTTTCGTGATTGATCCGTGGAGGAAAATACCTCCACGCGGTTCATCGCACGGTTCGCGACAAATACATTCTTGTTTGCGGAATCGTAAGCAATGTGCCGGTGCCTCGGCTCGCCCGGCGAATCATCCAGGTTTGCGACGGCATCGGTCCTCGCATACCCCGTGCGTGGGAAATTCTGCGCAGCACCGCCCTGCACCGCCAGCGCGAGATTCGCGGAATGGTTTAACCCGCTGCTCGTTCCCTGCGCCGTGACGGTAAAATTCCCCGTCGGCGCTTTTGCGTCGGCGCCAAACACCACGGCCACGCTGCTGCCTGCGGACACCCTGAAAGGGCTCACGGGATTCGCCGCGACGCCGCCCGGCAAACCATTCAGCGCCACTTGCACGGAACCTGCGAATCCGTTCTGCGCCGTGACCGAAATATTTATGGGAGCGCTCGTACCACCCTGCGGGATATTGATCGAGTTAGGGGACAAACCAAGCGTAAAATCGGGGGATGGCGGAGGTGCTTGAAGGTTGCCGCCGGCTCCGCCGCAACCCACACACAGCAGCAGAAACGACCCAATCACCGCGTTCGGGACGCACCGTGCCCACCGTCCCATCGAACTACCCCACAAACCTTCCGCGCGACCGGCTTGGCAATCGACAAAGGGGAAGAGGGGGAACAAGCCCGCGCGCTAAACAAAAGACCAACTCACGCTTAACTTATCTACACAACAAGGACTTGTCAAGTTAAGAAATAATTTGGCAGTGGATTGGTTTGGCACGGGCTTCCGGCTGAGACTGATCGCATAACTATGGCCCGCCATCGACAATTGGGCCGGCCATCCATCGAAAATACAAACGGCGCGGAAGGAATCCCCCCGCGCCGCCATCGAAAAACACCGCCTGGTGGCAGTGTCGTAGTTATATGGTCTTGCTGGCCGCCGTTGCCGCGGTCTTCGAGAAAGCATTGCTGCTTTCCTTCTCCGCGCTTTTGTCAATTTCGATCGAGCCCTTGAAGTACGCACCGTCTTCAATCATGATGCGCGCGGTGGTCAAGTCCCCGTTCACGGAACCGTCCTTCTTGATCTCGATCCGGTCCTTCGCGCGCAGGTTGCCCTTCACGCTGCCGTACACCACCACCTCGCGGGCAATGATGTCCGCGGTAACCTTGGCGGTGGCCCCGATGGTAAGTTTTCGCTCATCGAGCTGCACCAGTCCTTCGACTGAGCCGTCGATCAGCAGATCCTCATTGCCGGAGATTTCGCCTTTCACATGCAGGCTGGACCCCAGCCGCGCAATCGCGCGGTCGGAAGTCGCGCCTAGTGGACGCATCGCATCTGTACTCATCGCGTTAGTTCCCTCCCAAGTCGCCGGAGCTGACTTCGGCGCCTGATTCGTTGTTAAATTTTTTTGCTCCGGTTGCGCGGCTTGCGGCGTTTCCGGCTTCTTATTTCCCCACATCGGACCTCCCAGGGTTAGCACACCCCACGCAGATTTCCGGCCCGGGGTATTGGAAACTTTAGTCCTTAGTCCGCCACTCGGCAAATAAAGTATGCGCTTTCTGTTCCAGAAAGATACTACACCTTGGTACAGGGTTCGTCCTGTCCTGTTGAAAACTTTTCCTCGTTCGCAACACTTGGCCAGCGCTTTATTTCATCTGTTTTTTGAGTTTCGGCGCTTTACGAACTGGGCTTATCGGGCACCGGCTGTGAGGCAAGGAAATCGTGGCGGAAGCGTTCGGAATAACTATCGAGCAGTTCCTGAATCCGTTTGCACTGCCGCGATTTCAGAACAAATCCCGCGTGGTGAACCTTGGAGACGCGAAGAACAATCTCCGGGTCGTTGTAGGCTGAAGTGTCGGGATGTTGCTGCCGCGCCAGCGAAAGAATCACGCCGGAATAATCGCGCCGCGTCTTGGGCAGCGCGTAAGCTTGTTTGCCGGCGCCGACCTCCAACTTCGCCCATTCGCGCCACAGGTTGATGCCCGTAGCAGCTTCCACCACGTCCGCGATGTATGCGCCGCCGACTCGCGCCGCCACTTCGATGAAATAGAATTTGCCGTCAGCATGGGCTTTCAGAAATTCGGCGTGCGTTACGCCGCGGACTAGCCCAAGTCCCTTCAGCAGTTTTTGGTTGATGGCCAGCAGCGACTTGGCCTCCGCGCTGGTCCGCGCAAGCGTGCACGTAGTGAATACGCCGCCCTGTTGCGAGACATCCAGCGGCGGAGAACCGTAGGCGTGAGCTTCCGCAAACAAAACTTTGCGTTCGGACACCACGCTATCCACGTGGTACACGGTTCCGGGGACAAACTGTTCCAGCAAATAATAAGACTGCTTGTCCCCGAGCTGTTCCAACACTGGCCACAGCTCGCCGGGCTCTTGAATCTTCTTCATGCCGATGCCGGAAGCCTGCGCCCGCGGCTTCAGCAGCCACGGACCAGGGACTCGCGCCATGAATTCGCGCAGATCCTGGTGATTGAGGACGTGCACAAATTCGGGAACAAGAATTCCCGCATCCCGGGCTTGTCCGCGCATTGCAAGTTTGTCGCGAAAATAACGCACGGTGGTTTGGCCCATGCCTGGGATGCGCAGGTGCTCGCGCAGCGCCGCGACATTTTCCATGTCGAACTCATCCAAGGCCACCATGCGGTCAATGTGTTGCGACCTTGCCGTGTAGCTGACGGCGTTGATCAATTGTTCGAGCGGCAGCTCTTCCGGCATGAAAAAGATTTCGTCAATGCTCTCGCGCGGCCAATCCGCATCGCGCAGTTTTTCCACGGTGAGCAACAACACCCGGCAGCCCATGGTCTTGCATGCGCGGATAAATTCCTGTCCTTTTTCGTAGGAGCTGACACACAGGATGGAGAGAGGCCGGCTGCCTGTCATCCGTTCCCCCGATGACTTCCTGACAACACTTGTTTCACGAAACACCCAGCCAACATCCGCGAATTATACTTAGCCGCGAGCCGCGGGGAACAGAAATTGCAAAAACGGAGCGACCCTCCGCGCCCAGGCGTCTTCGTTGTGTTGCGCACCTTCAACACGCTCGTAGTGCAAATCGTCGTTCACATGCCAGCCCTTGGCGACCAGCACGTCGCGAAAGCGCTCGACATCGTCCACACTGCGCGTGCCTTCCCGCGTTCCGATATCCAGCCAGATCCGGGGTAAAGGTTGGATCGCGGCCGCTGTCGCAAAACGATGAATAGCACGGTGATTCCACCAAACCGAAGGGGACAGCGCCGCAATCTTGCCGAAAATATTCGGAAGACGAAGTCCCAAATAAAGTGATACGAGTCCGCCGAGAGATGAGCCGCCGATTCCAGTGTGCTCCGCCCCGCTCATTACGCGATAGTTTTCTTGCAAGAAGGGTCTCACTTCCTCCAGAAGAAACTTGGCGTAACGGTCTGCACGGCCGCCGCCGAGTTTCGGCACGCGCGTTGGCGTGTACTCGCGAACGCGCGCTTTGCCGGCATTGTAAATGCCCACGATGATCAGCGGCTCAACGACGCCGGCGCGGATTAACTGGTCGGCGGTTTGCCCCACATGCCAATCCATGCCCGGAATGAATGATGTGGCGCCGTCAAAAAGATTTTGCCCATCGTGGAGGTATAGCACCGGAAAGCGGCGATGCGGCTGCGCGTCATAGCCCGGCGGGAGATACACAATCAGATCGCGTTGGTTGCGCAGGACGCGCGAAGCAAACTGCTCGTGTTTGACCAGATTTGGTGCGCTCACGGCGCGATCATCACCAGCAGGTCCTTGGCTTCCACGTGCTGTCCCGGCGTCACCAGCAGCTTGGTGATGCGCCCGGAGATCGGTGCATAAATGTTCGACTGCATCTTCATGGCTTCCAGGGTAAGGAGTTTAGCACCGCGCGCCACCATGTGCGTCGCGTGCACCGCGATTCCGCTGATGACCCCAGCCGTCGGCGCCGCCACCTGGCCGGCATCCGCGGGATCCGCTTTCGGATGGCTCCGCTCGATGACCCGCAGCGCACGATCCCGCACGCTCACTTCCCGTGGCTGCCCGTTCAATTCAAAAAACAATGTGCGGGTTCCATCCGGATGTGCATCGCCCGCCGTCAGAAACTTTACGATCATGGTCTTGCCGGACTCGATCTCGATGGTGATCTCTTCGCCCGGCTTCAGCCCGTAGAAAAATGCCGGCGTTGGCAACACGCTTACGTCCGCGTACGTCTGCCGAAACTTGTCATAGTTCAGGAATACTTCCGGATAGAGAAGATAGCTGAGCAACTCGTCGCGGCGAACCACATGTCCGGTTTTCTTCTCCAGCACGCTTTCTTCTGACGCAAAATCCACCGCCTCCAGGTTCTCGCCCGGCCGCCCCTTCAGCGGCGGCTGCCCGCGCAAGATAATCTTCTGCAGCTTCTTCGGCCACCCGCCCGGCGGCACGCCCAGCACGCCGGAGAACATTTCCACGACGGAATTCGGCAGCGATAAATCGTGCTTTTCATCGAGCTTCTGGATATCGCTGGGCTGCAGCTCGTTGGCCATCAGGAAAAGCGCCATGTCGCCAACAACTTTGCTAGATGGCGTGACCTTAACAATGTCGCCGAAAAGCTGGTTTACATCGGCGTACATCGTTTCCACTTCTCGCCAGCGGTGCCCTAATCCCATCGCCACAGCTTGCTCGCGTAAATTTGTGTACTGACCGCCCGGAATTTCGTGTTGATACAGCCGCGCCGATCCCGCCTTGGGTCCCGAATCAAACGGCAAATAATAAGTCCGCACCGTCTCCCAGTAATCCGAGCACTCGTTCAGGGTCGCAATGTCCAGCAGCGTGTCTCGTGGCGTGTTGCGCAGCGCTTCCGCGATCGAGTTCAAATTCGGCTGGCTGGTCCCTCCGCTCATCGCCGCCATCGCCGCGTCCGCCACATCCACGCCAGCTTCCGATGCCTTCAGAACAGAAGCCGCGTTCAACCCGCTGGTGTCGTGGGTATGAAAATGCACGGGAATCGCGATTTCTTCGTGCAACGCCTTCACCAATTCCTGCGCCGCATACGGCTTACACAACCCCGCCATGTCCTTGATCGCCAGGAAATGCGCGCCCAATTTTTCCAGCTTCTTGGCCATCTCCACGTAATACTTCAGCGAATATTTCGGCCGCCGTTTGTCGAGAATGTCCCCCGTATAACAAATCGCCGGCTCGCACACCGCGCCCGCTTCGAGCACTGCGTCAATGGACACCCGCATGTTTTCGATGGAGTTCAGCGAATCGAAGATACGGAAAATATCGATGCCTTGCGCGTGCGCCTCGCGCACAAACTCCACAATCACATTGTCCGGATAGGAAGCGTAGCCGACCGCGTTCGCGCCGCGCAGCAGCATTTGAAAACAGATATTCGGCACACGCTTCCGCAATTCGCGCAGCCGCTGCCATGGGTCCTCGTGCAAGAATCGCAGCGAAGTATCAAACGTCGCGCCGCCCCACATTTCCAGACTAAAAAGATTGGGCGCTCGCTGCGCCACGGTGCTTGCTGTTGCCAGCAGATCGTGGGTGCGCACCCGCGTCGCCATCAAGGATTGGTGCGCGTCGCGGAACGTCGTATCCGTAATGAGCAACCGCTTTTCTTTCCGGGCCCACGCTGCAAACTTTTTCGGTCCCAGTTTCTGCAGCAGTTGCCGCGTCCCCGCTGGCGGCGCGATTCCCGGTGCAGCCGGTATCACGGCTGCTTCCAATTCCTCCGGAATCTTCTTCCCCTTCACTTCAGGGTTCCCATTGAGGATCACGTCGCCGAGATACGACAGCAGCTTTGTGGCGCGGTCCGCGCGCCCCTTAAATCGGAAAAGCTCTGGTGACTCATCCAGAAAAGATGTGGTCACTTCGCCCGCTCGGAATCGCGGGTGATTCACCACGTTCTCCAGGAATGGAATGTTCGTTTTCACGCCGCGAATGCGAAATTCCCGCAGTGCGCGGTCCATCCGCTGGCAAGCCTCCGGCAAATTCGTGCCCCACGCGGTGACTTTCACGAGCAGCGAATCGTAGTACGCCGCGAGCACCGCCCCCGCATACGCCGTGCCGCCATCCAGCCGAATTCCAAATCCCGCGGGCGACCGGTACGTGGAAATCTTGCCGTAGTCCGGCGTGAAATTCTTGTCCGGGTCTTCCGTGGTCACGCGGCACTGCAGCGCCGCTCCATTCAGCGGCACGTTCTCCTGAGCGGGCAGCGAGAGAGGCGCCTCGTGGAGTTTGTGTCCCTGCGCCACCAGGATTTGCGCGCGCACCAGATCGATCCCCGTCACCATTTCCGTGACGGTGTGCTCCACCTGAATGCGCGGATTCACTTCGATGAAATACCAGCGCTGCGCATCCACGTCGTACAGAAATTCCACCGTTCCCGCGTTACGATAGTTTGCTTTGCGCGCCAACTGCACGGCTGCTTCGCACAACTCGCTGCGCACATTTGCCGGTAGATTGGGTGCGGGAGTCACTTCCACAACCTTTTGATGACGCCGCTGCACGGAACAGTCCCGCTCATACAGATGCAGCAAATTCCCGTGATGGTCGCCGAGAATCTGCACCTCCAAGTGCCGCGCTCGCGGCAAATATTTCTCCAGAAAAACCGACGCATTGCCAAACGCCGACTTCGCTTCTCCCTGCGCTTCTTCCAGCCGCACATCCAGCTGCGAAGCATCCTGCACCACGCGCATCCCACGCCCGCCGCCGCCCATCGCCGCCTTTACAATTACGGGGTAGCCGATCTCTTCCGCGATCTTCCGCGCCTCGGTCGCCGACTTCACAGCTTTCTCTGTCCCCGGCAGCACCGGCACGCCAGCTAGCGTGGCTAGCCGCCGCGCAGCGGTTTTGTCACCCAAAAGTTCCAGCAACTGCGGCGTCGGCCCGACGAAGGTGATGCTGGCTTTGGCGCAAGCGCGAGCCAGCGCCGGATTTTCCGCATGAAATCCATACCCCGGGTGAATCGCATCTACATTCTTTGCTTTCGCCAGCGCCACGATTCCCGCGATATCCAAATACGCCTCGACCGGCCCCATTCCCGCCCCAACTTGATACGCCTCATCCGCCTTGAAGCGATGCAGCGCGAGCCGATCCTCCTGCGAATAAATGGCGACCGTGCGCAGCCCCAGCTCCGTCGCCGCGCGAAAGATGCGAATGGCGATCTCGCTGCGGTTCGCTACCAGTAATTTCTGTATCGGTTTGGTTTTCTTCATTCCGCCCGGGTCTGCCACGTTCTGGATGCCGCGCCAAATTCTACATTGTTTCATGATGGCAACGCGCCACTCGTGCCGTTTTTTCGATTCATTTGAACCAGAAAACTTATCTGGAGCGCGGCTCCTCGCTGAAATCCAACTGCACCCGCAGACACCCTTGCCGCTGCGTTTCGCCTCGGTGATCAATCCATAGAATGCTGTATACGCCAGTAATGTAAATGGGAACCGAAAACCACCGGCAGGATTGCAACGAAGCGTGATAAGTCTCTTCGGCCTTCTTCTCTGTGATCTCTGTGCACTCTGGGGTGAATTCTCTTCTTCTCAGTACTTCCGCAAGACCCCGATCACCCGCCCCTGGATCTTCACATCACTCGCCGCCACCATAATCGGGGGCATATCTGAATTCGCCGGCTGCAAACGCACCTTACCCGCACCTTCGCGGTAAAACCGCTTCAGAGTCGCATCTTCCCCGTTCAGCAGGGCCACCACGATATCTCCGGCGTTCGCCACCTGGGTCTGCTCGCACACCACATAATCGCCATCCATGATGTGGTCTTCAATCATCGAGCTGCCCTTCACCTGCAGCACGAAGGAATTTCCGCCTCGCGCAAAATCTCCCAGCGAAATGGTTTCCCGCTCCTCCACCGCCTCCAGCGGGCGTCCCGCCGCTATGCGCCCCAGCAAGGGCAATTCCTGCACGCGGCGCTCGATCACCTGTTCTTTCACCGACTTTGGCAATTGCACGATCTCAATGGAGCGGCTCTGGTTGTACCCGCGCCGAATAAAGCCCTTCTTCTCCAGTGTGGTGATGTGCTTGTGCACCGTCGCCAGCGAAGTCAGCTTCATCCCTTTGCCGATCTCCTCGAAACTCGGCGAATACCCATGCTTGGTCTCGAACGACACCAGAAAATCCAGCACTTCTTTCTGCCGTTTTGTCAGGGCCATGGCTCTCCCTCCGCTCTAATTTCTCCGTGCGGCCCGCAAAAAATCCGCCGCACTTTTCTCGACCCACTCTAGGCGAAAAAAAAGCGAACGTCAAGTGGCGTTTTGGGATACCCCGCCACCACTTCCTCTATTCAGCACTCCGCCGCTTATGCTTCCATCTCTAATGTGACTCGGGATTCGCATCGCTCCGCGGCAGTAACCGCCGCAGCCATCGTCGCTATCATCGGCAGCGCTTCCACCATTATCGTCTGGGGATGGTTTCTCTACAGCTTGAGCAAGATCGTTCGATCCAATGGAGAATCGATGCTCGCGTCCCTTTCTGTCTTTATCCTTTCCATTGCGGTGATCC
>JBGOTL010000059.1:0-22677 GCA_041476465.1 Candidatus Acidiferrum sp.
CCGTCCTTCCGGCCATAGATCTCCGCCATGATTTTTCGCGGCGAAGTTCCGAGCACGAGAGGGTAGCCATGGCAGCGGTAACTGGGCATCGCAAGGTCGTTTTCTCCCCGTGTCGCAAGCGAGCCAACAATGGTGGCTTCAGCCCCATCGCCGAGATGCGTATGCCCACGGATCACTCCCGGGTGTTCGACGAACGTACGCTTGACGCGTTCCTCGAACTCTCGGATACGGACCATCTGGGTGTACATCCAAATCAGCTGAGTCTTCGTAAGAGATTTTTTCTTTTCCATCACCAGATCTCCCTGCTTCAGAACTTCGGAAGAGTTTCTCCCCGCTCGCCGATACAGCATAGTGGATCGCCAACGGGAACTTCTGTGTCGGCCGCAGCCACGATCTTGAGCAGGACGCCCGCTGCAGGCGAATCAAGCTCGTAATTCACCTTGTCTGTCTCCAGTTCCACCACCGGCTCGCCTTGCTTGATCTTGTTCCCTTCCTTCTTGAACCAGCGCACAACTCTGGCTTTGGTCGTTGGGATTCCCCCGGACTTGGGAACTCGCACAATTGTGACGATGTCGGTTCTCCTCAGTTTGCTGCTTCAAGAATAGTTACGGCGCACGCCGCCAGGTCATTGCCGATCAGGCCGCCGCCGTTCTCCGCCAAGCCAATGCGCGCCTCCGGCACTTGCATGGCACCCGCCTCCCCTCGCAATTGGATGCACAGTTCATTCAACATCATGAGGCCCGTTGCGCCGATCGGATGGCCTCTCGACACCAACCCTCCGGAGGGATTCACCGGTATTTGGCCGAGACGTGATGTTGCGTCCGAAGCCGTGAATGGACCTCCCTGCCCCCGCGGACAGAATCCAAGATCTTCCACGAGATGGATTTCCGCAAAGGAGGTCGCGTCGTGCAGCTCGACCACGTCGATATCGTCTGGCTCGAGCTCTGCCATCTGGTACGCTCGACGCGAGGCCAGCACCGGGGCTCTTTCGTCTTCCCAGGATGCCCGGAAACGCCCGCCAGCCACTGCATGCCCGCGAATCCGCACCGCTCGGCTCCGAACTCTTTCGGGCATCTTGCGCAACGCTTCGCTCGAACAAAGCAGCGCAGCCGCCGCAGCGTCGCCGATGGGTGCACACATTGCGCGAGTCAGCGGCTCGCACACCAGGCGATCAGTAAGCACGGCATCGGCATTCATGGGAAAGCGGTATTGGGCGCGCGGATTCCCGACGGAGTTGGTGTGGTTTTTTGCCGCCGCGCAAGCAATCTGTCGCTTCGTCGTGCCGTAACGCGCCATATGCGTCTTTGCCCAGAGCGCGTAGATATCCAAGGCGATGGAGCGTTCGGGAGTGGTCTCGAAGCGCGTTCCGCAAGCGGTAGCCGTGCTCTCGTAAAGTTCTCGCCACTCCTGGGGATCCAGAAAATCCGTTCCTTTTTCGAGCCGGACAAAGAATTCTGCCCGCCGCGCCGGGTCGTACATTTTCTCCATGCCGATGGCCAGCGAAATTTCGCACTGCCCGGAAAGAATATCTTTCCAGGCACCATTGAATGCCAGGCTGCCGCTGGCGCAGGCTGCTTCGACGTTGGTTGTACCGACACCCGCAGGTAGCAATCCTTCTTCCAGCAAAGGCAATAGGCAAACCTGGCCCTTCACGTTCGGCTGCCCCCAAAAGTCCAGCATCATGTTGCTGAACCACACGTGCCCGATGCCACGGCCGTCAGTACCCGCGTCTTTAAGCGTGCCCAGATACGCCTCGCGTACGAGATCTTTCGGTGACCGCTCCAGAAAGCGCCCCGCAGGTGTGCTGTAGATCCCGAGAATGAAAACATCCTTGACCATGCTTGATGCCCTTCCGAACTACTCTCGTCTTCGCACGTTCTTAATGCACGGCCCGGTCTGCTCCCACCCAAAAAGGCTTGCGTATCGCCATCTTGTCCGTCTTGGCAGCAGGCGTTTTTGGGATCTCGCGCCAGAATTCGACCGACTTTGGCGACTTCACGCCGCCGAGACGACTCTTGCAGTAGCTGATGATCGCCTCCTCGTTCAGTGATTCGCCATCGCGAAGCACGACAACGGCCTTCACCGCTTCGCCCCATTTCTCATCGGGCACTCCGATTACCGCGCATTCGCAGACCTGGGGAAGTTCCATGACGCAGGCTTCAACTTCTGCGCAGTACACATTGAAACCGCCCGTGATGATCATGTCTTTCTTGCGATCCACAATGTAGAAAAAGCCGTCATCATCTCTGTATCCCACATCGCCGGTGTGATGCCAACCATAGGTCCGGATTTCCGCCGTTGCTTCCGGCAACTTGTAATACCCGGCTGAGACCAGCGCGCCGCGTGCCACGATTTCCCCGGTCTTGAGAGGAGCAAGCAGCCGGCCGTCATCATCCATGATGGCGAGGCGCACCGCAGGTGTGGGTTTGCCGCAACTCCGCAGCCGCTCCTGGTGATCTCCGGCAGCGGCGGCCGCCAGCGTCTCCGGATCCAAAAATGTCATGTACATGGGCGCTTCCGTCTGTCCGTAAGACTGACAGATGCAGGGTCCGAAAACTTTGACGGCTTTCTTCAATTTGTCCGGCGATACCGGCGCAGCAGCAATCAAAAGCCTCCGAAGACTTGAATAATTGAAATCACCGAGTTTTTGGTGCGCGAGCAACGCGTAGAGCGCCGTCGGAGGCAGAAACAGGTGCGTGACGCGAAAGCGCGGAATATTTTGTAGCACTTCCAACGCGTCAAAGGCTGGCATCACAACGTTGGTTGCTCCCATCGTGAACATTGCGAAAGCCACCACTCCAGCGGCGTGGGAAAGAGGTGCGGTGCTGAGGCAAACTGGCTCGATGCCGTCGCAACGCAGGCATTGGTTGGCCGTCTCCGTCATGGTTCCCCAGGACAGGCTGGTCACCATCACCCCTTTTGCCGGTCCGGTCGTCCCGCCCGTTGGCACAAGTCCCACAAGTCGCTCCAGATTCCCGCGTGGATCGCCCCAGTCGATCTCACCCCCTTCTGCACCTTGTTTCATGAAAGTTTCCAGCGATGGATCACCGTCATTCTCTGCATCTATGCAGACGAAATGACGGAGTGATGGCACGAGCGCTTTGATCTCGCGGACCTGTTCATGAAAGCTGCTGTGATAGAAGACCCAGGATGTGCCCGCGTAGTTCATATACTGGACATTTGCGTCCAGAGCATTTCTATTGTTGATGGGGACCCAAACACCGCCGGCCCGCATCAGGCCAAGCATACAGAGTAAGATTCGCGCGTCATTGGGCGAGAAAATCGCCACGCGCTCTTCGTCACGCAATCCGCATGCCCACATGGCACGCGCTATTTGCTGGCTGGCCTCTCGCGCCTCGCGATAGGAATACCGCGTCGTGCGATCGATGATCGCGATCCTGTCGGGAAACGCTTCCGCTCCCTTGTCAAAGTAATCTATCGCTCGCATTCCGCCGGATTCACCATGAACTGAGCTTCGACTTCGAAAGGCCAAAGTTCTCCAACGCTTGGAGAAGTTCCCGATGCCCGAAAGCCTCGCACGGCGAAGCAAAGCCAACCTTGCGGGGGGCAGCCTGAGCAAGGTGGTGGGCAGCAAACGCCTGCACCAGCCCAGTCTGCCGGTACGCGCAGGTCCCGAACATCGTGCATTGCATGAAGCTGGTACTCCCGCGTCCCAGAACTACGTCGATGGTGCGATGTTGTCTCGTGTTTTCGCGCGGCGGCGTACCGGCCTGTACCGAATTCGCCATTTCTGCAAGCTGCCGTTCCTGCTCCTCCTTGGGCAAAGGGCGGATTTTCTCCTCGAAATGTTTCTCCGTCGCCACTATGGTCTCCATGATTTGCCGGTCGAGAAGCCCACCCAGAGTTTTCACGTTGGCAACCTGAGGATGGTCTTTGAACCACACGGGGTGCGGGAAGCCTCCCCACGGCAGCGCCAATTGTGTCTGGATCGATCCGGGCGCAACTACCTCATAGGGCGTGGCGCGCGGCCAGGTCTTATATTGATTTTGCTCCAGGTAGCATGCTTCCGTTGGGATAACAGCGAAAATCGTCTGCGTGGAACCGAACGTCGGCATGCCCTTGAACATCGACAAAATCTCTAGGGTGTCGATACTTCCGGTCTCGAGACAAATCCTTGAGGCAATATCGCTGGCCGACGACATATATGCGGTCGCGGGCGCGGCAACCAATCCCTTTTGGGCAAACTTCGGGCCCCATTTCTCGGCCACCAGCCTGACCCACGCCTGTTCGCCGCTGATGTCGAGGTAGTGGCACCCGGCGCTCAAGCTGGCTTCAATGACTCGTGGACCGTAATAGATGAGCGGGCCGACTGTGTTGCAGACAACCTTCGCGCCGGCGAACAATTTCGCCAACTCGTCGACCGTACTGCCAACCTCAGTAATTTCGTAGTCAGCCGTCTCGATGCCAGGAACGTGATTCATCACCTCCTGGATCTTCGCGCGGTTCCGCCCGGCGGCGATGAAAGGAACGTTGTACTCGCGGAGAAATTCCGCTACCAGCCGGCCGGAAAAACCGCTGGCGCCATAAAGGACCACGGGCCTCTTGCTCATCAACATCCCCTCCGATTCCCTTCGACCCCTCATCGCTCGGGGCTCTGCCGTACTAGTCAACGGGCCGATAATAGGCTAAAGTTTCCTTTTTGCTAGTAGGCACCTTTTTGTAACCTGGTATCGAGGAAAATCTGAAATGAATGCAGACGATTGCCCTGTCCTTCTGACGACGAGCATCATTGGTGGAAAATGGAAACCATTGATCCTCTTCTATCTCCAGAGCCGGACACTCCGGTTTAGCGAACTCAACAAGCTAATCCCAGGCTCCACCAAGAAGATGTTGACGCAACAATTGAGAGAGCTGGAACGCGACGCCATCATAAATCGCAAGGTTTATGCTCAAGTCCCGCCGCGCGTGGATTACTCCCTTACGCGACACGGGAAGAGTCTTCGGCCTATACTTCGATTGATGTCAGGCTGGGGGAAGAAACATCGCGCGCGCTACGGCAGGGGTCCAGAATAGTTGCACTCCTCTGACCCGCATGGATGCCTCCGGAAAATGTTTTCCCGCCAGCAGGGCGGGCGTGAATCTCGTGCTCTCACGCTCATGTTGATGTGGCCCCGGGAGCGAAGCAATTCTTATCCTAAGGTCTGCAATTGCCCTCTGGGCATAAGGCGGAGCGTCATCGTATGACAAACATCGCGGGTTACCGGCGGCCTCACCCAGATACGCAGCCGAATCACCTGCACCCTCCTTACGTATCCTCGATCAAGCGCGCGCCCACGAAACCGTTGGTGTGCATGCCCCATACACTCACCGAAGTGACGGGCCCCTCATTCGGATCGAAAAGCGTCGACGTGAAAGCGTGCGATTTGACGCGGCAGCATTCCGGCGAGCCTCTCGGCGAACGAATCATTGTGAGCGGACGAGTTTTGGATGAGAACGGGCGGCCCGTCCCACACACGCTCGTGGAAGTCTGGCAGGCGAATGCCGCAGGACGATATGTGCACAAGGTCGACCAGCACAATGCTCCCCTCGATCCGAATTTCATCGGCTGCGGTCATATTCTGACTGACAGTGAAGGCCGCTATCGCATGGTCTCCATTCGGCCGGGGGCGTATCCCTGGGGCAACCACTTTAACGCTTGGCGCCCAGCGCACATTCATTTCTCGCTCTTTGGACCGGTCTTCTCTACGCGCCTCGTTACGCAAATGTATTTTCCGGGCGATCCGCTCATTCCCTTTGATCCCATTTTCAATTGCACTGCGGATGAGAAGGCGCGCAACCGGTTGATCTCCCTCTTCGACTGGGACAGCACCATTCCGGGCAATGCGCTGGGCTACCGCTTCGACATCATCCTGGCCGGTCGCGAGGCAACGCCCTGGGAAGAGCCGCGCTCGAACGGAGGGAAATGACATGAGCCTGGAAACCACCACATCGCAAACCGTCGGTCCTTATTTTGCCCTCGGTCTCACGCGACTAAATAAAAGCAATCTTGTTGGGCCTGGGGTTTCGGGAGAGCAGGTGACCATCACGGGACGTGTGATCGATGGCGAGGGTAAGCCGGTGCCGGATGCCATGCTGGAAATCTGGCAAGCGAACAGCCATGGAAAATATTCACATCCTGAGGACACGCAAGACAAACCACTCGAGCCGGGTTTCCAGGGCTATGGACGAATTCCAGCCGATGCGGATGGGAAATTCAGTTTCATAACCATAAAGCCGGGCCCGGTCCCCGGCCCCGATGGAAGACCGCAAGCTCCGCACATTGCCGTGTCGGTGTTCGCGCGAGGCTTGATGCGACGCCTTGTAACGCGCATTTACTTTCCCGATGAAGCAGCCAACGCGGGCGATTTCGTTCTCAATCTCGTGGAACCCGCACGGCGCGGAACACTCATCGCAAAAAAAACCGGTGGCCACAGCGATACTCTCGAGTGGAACGTCATCCTGCATGGTGCTGACGAAACGGCCTTTTTCGATATCGGGCTCTGACAGCGACCCATCTCAGCGTGAGAGCCACGAGGAATTTTGACGGACCTGGGCTCTTTCGGAGCAAAGGAAACGGCGGCGGGCGCGGGAAGAGATGGAACTCTAGCGCTTCTAGTTCTGTCTTGCGGTTGTCGTGCTCAGAATGGGTAAGGACGTTTGCCTAGTTGGATGGTGACCCACTTCACTTCGGTCATCTCTTCGATGGACCAGCGGCCACCTTCGCGGCCCATGCCCGAGTCCTTGACGCCGCCGAAGGGCACAGTGGCTTCATCGTGGATCGTCGGGCCGTTCAAGTGCACCATGCCGGCTTCCAGCTCGAGCGCGAACTTCATCGCGAGTTGCAGGTTGTTGGTCAGCACCGCGGATGATAGCCCGTAGGCAGAGTTGTTGGCTAGCGCCAGCGCATGATCCGCATCGTTCGCTTTGCTTACCGCCGCCACGGGGCCGAACAATTCGTCACGGAACGCGGCCATTTCCGGCGTGACGTCCGCCACTACCGTCGGATGATAGAAATTGCCTTCGTATCTTCCGCCGCAGAGCAGCCGCGCGCCGCCGGCCACCGCATCCTTCACTTTCTTATCAATCATCGGGCATTGTGACGAGCGGATCAGCGGCCCGATCACCGTGTGCGGATCGCGCGGGTCGCCGACCTGCAGCGTTTGCGCCTTCGCCGTAAATCGTTTCAGAAATTCCTCGTAGACCGGCGCTTCCACGATGATCCGCGAGCCAGCCATGCAAATTTGCCCCTGGTGAATGAACAATCCGAAGCACGCAGTGTCCACGGCGTATTCGAGATCCGCGTCGCGCAAAACGATCAGCGGGCTCTTGCCACCCATCTCCAGCACGACTCGCTTCCCGCGCTTGGCGCACTCCGTCGCGATGATTCTTCCCACCCTCGTTGAGCCCGTGAAGGAGATCAGCTTCACGCGCGGATCGTCGTACAGCGCTTGCGCCATGGTTGGCCCGTCCCCAGGCACCACGTTTAATACCCCTGCCGGCACTCCCGCGCGCTCAAAAACTTCCGCGAGCTTCAAGCCAATCAGCGAGGTTTCTTCGGACGGCTTGAGCACGAACGTATTTCCCGCCGCCAGCGCGAAAGCCACCTTCTTTAAAGAGAGCACGATGGGAAAATTGAACGGTGAAATACCTGCCACTACCCCGAGTGGCCGGCGGATCGCCAGCGAAATCAGCCCTGGCACATCGGACGCCATTACGTCACCGTGGATGCGCCTGGCCTCCCCCGCGATTGACCGCACCATGTTCGCCGCAAATGGAACTTCAAAATGCGCTTTGCCAAATGTCGAGCCGGCTTCGTCGATCAGCAGCTCCACAAGCTCCGGCGTAGCCTTCTCCAACTCGTCTGCCGCGCGATGGAGAATTCGTTCGCGCTCGGCCGGCGGCGCCGCCGCCCACGATGCTTTCGCGGCGTCCGCCGCGTCAATTGCCGCGCGCATGTGCTCCGCCTTGGCCATAAAGATCCGGGCAAACGGACGCTGGTTCGCCGGATTGACGACATCCGAGAGAGCGGATGGCGGCACATCAATCGGTTTCCCGGCTATATACGGAGTTGAGAACATGATTCCCTCACGTGATTCACTTTGCGGAATGAGAATATGGTCAGCAAGTACAATTCGCGCGCAAAACGATCGAACGCTAATCCTACACTCGCGCGGGTGTCCGAATGCGGATTTTTCGCCACTGCCTGCGGAATGTCAAGCGCCCGCGCTGGTCGCTCCGCCCCAAACGCGGCGCGCGGTATCCACCACGAGTTTCAGCTTGGCCCACTGTCTGTCCTCGGTGAGCAAGTTTCCTTCCGCCGTCGAAGCGAACCCGCACTGTGGACTCAGCGCCAGATTTTCCATGGGAACGAACTGCGAGGCTTCTCCTATCCGCTTCACAAGCACGTTGGCGTCTTCCATCCGAGGAAGTTTGGAACTGACCAGCCCCAGCACCACGGTTTTGCCTTTCGGGATGAACCGGAGTGGCGCGAACGTTCCGGAGCGTTCGTCGTCGTACTCCAGCAGAAAGCGGTCCACGTCGAGCGTTCCAAACATTTTTTCGGCGATCGCGTCGTAGCCACCTTCGGCGTACCAGTGGCTGCGATTGTTCCCCCGGCAAAGATGGATCGCCAGCGTCACGCCCGGGCGCCGCGCGGCTTTAAAGCAAGCGTTGTCGGCTTTGATGGCCTCATCGAGCGCGGCCTCCGGGTCCGTCCGCAGCTCCGTGCGAATCCACTCGCGCCACTTGGGGTCCATGTAGTAGCTGTAACGGGGCGCGTCAATCTGAATGTAATTCACGCCTTCGGACGACAGCTTGGCGAGGTCGCTCTTCATGATCTCCACGATGCCCCACAACAGCGCGGAATGATCCTTGTAGACCTTGTCCGTGATACCGGACTTGAACGAAATGGCCGGGAATTGGGTCGCGCTCGGAAGCGTCATCTTGATAGCCACCGTGCAGTTCGCTTTCAAAAATGGCAATTCGTGCCCGGTGAGCGGCCTTGTCTGGCGGAGTTTCTTGGTCACAATACCCGTCACGCTGCTGACCGCAGCCGCTTTCATTTCTCCGGCCTTCCAGTTTCTGGCCACTGCATCGCCCATGTCGAATCCTTCCACCGCATCGGTGAAATCGCTCATGAAATTTCGGCGGCGCAGCTCGCCGTCGGTGGCGAGTTCAAAGCCGAGCTCTTTCTGCTTGGCAAGAACACGCTGGATGTGACGGTCTTCGAGCTTGCGCAAGCGTTCCGGATCGGCTGCCGTAGTGTTTCGCGCTTCGAGTAGCTCCGCGGGCCGGAGAAAACTTCCCACGTGGTCGGCTCGGTATTGTGCTGCCATTTTTGTATTCCCCTCTCTAAAAACTGGTCTAAGGCCGCGTCTCTACCAGTCTGCGACAAACTCGGATGCGCCCCTGCCCAGTGCTCTGGAGATCCTTGCGGCGAAATCTCTTGTCAAAGCGATCTTTTGCGCAAGGTCGTTCCCGAGAAACCTCCCGGTGGGCCCTGCTATCCCCACAGCCGCAACGAGATGGCTTCCTCGGGAGAAAACTGGCGCCGCTACTCCACTTAATCCCCGTTCCAGCTCCTCATGGTCAAGTGCATAACCACGCTGGCGAATGAGTTCGAAGTTCTCCTTCACTGCCGCCAGTCGAATCAGTGTTGCGGACGTGAATCTCTTCAAGCCGTTGCGCGACAGAATGGCGTGAGCCTCAGTCTCAGGCAGATGCGCCAGGACGGCTTTGCCCGCCGCCGTGCAATGTGCGGGAAACCGTCCGCCTATAGGCGTGCGCGCCGTGATGATGGAATTCGAGGAGTCCACCCGGTCGAGGCAAACCACGCCTCCGGCTCCCGGCACTGCAAGACTCACACTCTCGTTTGATCGCCGCGACATTTCCATCAAAAAGTGGTGCGCCTCACTTCGCAGTGTCCTTGATTCCATGGCGCGGCAACCGAGTTCGTGCAGCTTCAATCCCAGCCGGTACCTTTCACTCTCTGGGTTCTTCTCGATCAACTCGAATTTTTCCATGGCGCCCAACAACCGGTAGACTGTCGTTTTGTTCAGGCTGAGCGCAGTGGCGAGCTGCGTGACGCCCATCTCGGGGCCGTCTTGCCCCAGGTGAAGGAGAATACGAAGCGCTTTTTGCAGCGACTTACTGGACCCAACGGCGTCGCCGTCCCGGGGGCCGGATTTTCTACGGCGCATCGAAACGAAAGACAAGGTTTCTTCTCCGCACGGGATCTGACTCCGAGTTCCCGGAGTTTTCGCTTGATCCTGGCCGCATTGTAGATAGAATTGCGCGCAAGTCAATATGAAAGTATATTTCACATTATGAAATACCATCGGAAGGCCACAAGACCGGAAGCTTCTGGATCTGAAGATTGACTCTGGTGGAGAATACGCCCGGAGAATTATCGAGCGCGAGTCAGCGCGGCATCAGCGCAATGCGCCAGCAGATTGAGTGGTTATTCTTGCTTCGACTGGGTGGTGGCTCTTGCGCAAGCTCTTTCAGTCATTGACAGGGATTCATTACGGGAGTAAGCATGAGCCTCGCTGGCCGGGGAACCCGGGACACACTGAACTATTCCGAGATGGAAATCATCTCACAGATCCGCAAAGGGAGGTCACCATGATGCACACGGCCCCACGCAGTATTCTTATATTAGTCGTTCTGATGTTTTCCACCGTTACACTCAGCATGGCCCAGGAGAAAGGAAAAACTGTAAAGAAAGTCCCTATTCAGCACACTTCACCCGCATCCGGTGGGGAAATGTTTAAGTCGTATTGCTCCGCATGCCATGGAAAAGATGCAAAAGGAGGAGGTCCCGCCAGCGTTGACCTCAAGTCGACCCCGCCGGATTTGACCACCCTCGCCCAGCGCCATGAGGGAAAGTTCCCGGCAGAATATGTCACGACCGTGCTTCGCAACGGAATCACAGCACCTGCTCACGGAACCACAGACATGCCCGTGTGGGGGCCTATTCTTGCCTCGGTTAGTGGCCATGATCAGACTGTCGTCAATATGCGGATCTCCAACCTGGTCCGCTACCTCGAATCGTTGCAGGTGAAATAGACAAACCGGCAAACCACGTTCTTCGCCGCCGGAAGAATTCTGTGTGGTCCAGAAGTTTTGTGGCCGAATGGTCTTTAGAAGCTGACGGCACGCTCCGGCATCAGGCCGCGATCACATCTGTAGATCGATCGCCGTCCATAAGTGTGGGGCGAAACAACCCGGCTACTTGCATAGCCCACTGGAGCGATTGAACCCGGCATGAACAACAAAGAAGCATTTTATGGCTGGAAGCTGGTTGCTGCGTTGTGGTTTCTGGATTTTTTGAACATGGGATTTCCTCTTTACGGCGGCGCGGTGATCAACACCTATATGTTGAAAGAGATCCCCATGAGCCGAAGCACGTTCGGCCTGGGATTCACGCTGCTGAACCTGTTTGTGGGATTGCCGTCCATGATCGTCGCGGCCTCGATACTCAGATGGGGCATCCGCACCACGTTCGGGATTGGCTCCGCACTGATTCTGGTCGGCGCGCTTTGGTTGTCCTTGTTCGCTTCTCAACCATGGCACTACCTGTTGGGTTTTGGGGTGCTGACTGGTACCGGAATCAGTTTCGGCACCATCGTTCCCGCTGCGACGGCTGTCACACGATGGTTTAAGCGCTATCGTGGAAGAGCCATGGCCGTAACCTTGAGCGCTTCAGGCTTCGCCGGCTTTTTCGTAGCGCCTTTCACGAATAAAATCCTGGCGGCGAATGGGGGCAACTGGCGCCAGGCGTGGGATGTGGTCGTCGGAGTTGCTGTCGTTTCCGCAATTTTTGCTTTCCTGTTTGTAAGAGAAAGTCCCGAAAATCTCGGCCAAACCGTGGATGGCGGACCCGGCCCGGCAGGTTCGGCTCAAGATCCAACCGCCAATTCTTTGGCCACGAAGTTCGCTTGGACCCCGCGCCAAGCATATCGAACGCCGTCCTACTGGATGATTGTCCTCGGCGGCATGGCCTCGCAATTTCCGTTCTTCTTCTTTACCGCGCACTGGCTCCTGCATCTCAAGGGGGCTGGCATCCGCGCCGCCGACGCCGCCTGGGCCATGGGTTTATTCACTCTGGGAGCTGTTGGCGGCCGGTTGATCGGCGGGTGGTTGATGGATCGTCTGACCGCGCGTTATGCCTTCATGCTGGGACTATGTTGCTATTTTCTCGGTTCAGTCCTGGCGATCAGGGTCGATCCCCACGCTCTGTGGATTGCCTATGTTGCTGCCATTCTATATGGAACCGGTTTTGGCTGGACATTCATCTGCATGAACACGGCCACGGGACATTTCTACGGTCCCTCCGCTTTTCCCAAGCTGAATGGCATGGCCATGCTTTTGACGGCCTTGTTCTGCTCGCCGGCAGGATTCATCGGCGGAAAACTGTTCGATCTCCATGGAAACTACACCTTGGCTTTCGAAATCAATATTTTGATCGCTGCCGCCGGCATCCTCGCACTATTCTTTGCCACTATGCCGGCGCCTCCAGCAATGGAAACTCCTGCACAGCAGGCCGAAGTTGTGCAAGCAAACTGAGCCCTCGGCGATCGGTTTCCGTCGGCAGCGCTCTTAAGCTTGACGGAGAATGGGAGTGCAGTGTGAGTGTCGAACCGCAACGCGAAGAGTTGCAGCCCTGGCCCTGGCCGGATTCTCTGGATGCTTTGGTCGCAGCTCCTGACCACCACCGTTTGTTGTTTGAAGACGAACGCGTGCGCATTCTGGAGGTGCGCATCGGGCCGAGTCAGTTCGTACCAGTGCACACCCATCGATGGTCCAGTGCCATGTGTGTAGTCCGTAGCAGCGATTTCATCCGCCGCGACGCTGCTGGGAAATTGCTCTTCGACAGCCGCACCGTGGGCCCTCCACCACCCAAGCCAATCGTGCAATGGACGGAACCATTGCCGCCTCACTCCGTCGAAAACATTGGAAACTCGGAGATACTTCTGATCACGACGGAATTGAAAGTATTAGCTTGAAACCGAGGGGAGTGCGACGGTGAAACAAAATGTGGAGTTGCTGGCTTCGTACTGGACAATTGCTGGAAAGGCGATCCCGCACACAGACCGCGAGTATAGCTCGTTTGATTTCAAAGACCGGGTAGAAGCTGTGGCGAGAGCCGGCTTCAAGGGTATGGGAATCTGGCATGCCGACCTGGATCACACCCTGAAGAGTCGAAGTCTGAAGGAGATGAAGCAGATTCTTGACGATAACGGCATGAAATATCTCGAACTCGAATTTCTGCGCGACTGGTTCCTCGATGGAGAAAGAAAAAAGCAATCGGATGGTGAAAAAAAGAAACTCCTCGAAGCATCCGCTGCGCTCCATGCAAAACATGTGAAAGTCGGGGATTTCGAGAACACGAAATGTCCCATGCCGCGCCTCATCGAATCTTTCGCGAAGCTATGCGCGGAGGCCGCTACGTTTGGAGCGACGATTGGTTTTGAGCTCATGCCATTTGCCATGATCAATACGCTGAAAGACGCGCTGGCAATGGTGGAAGGCGCTGGCGCCAAAAATGGCGGCATCATCCTGGATACCTGGCACGTGGCGAAGCTGGGCATTCCCTATGAGGAAGTGGGGCGGATGCCAAAGCAGTTCCTGATTTCGGTGGAGCTCAACGACGGAACTTACCAGGCGCCGTGGAGCCTGTTCGAAGACACCATCAACCACAGACGGCTGTGCGGCGAAGGTGAGTTCGAGGTCAAGAAATTCATCGAGTGTGTGCTGAAAACGGGCTACTCGGGCCCCTTTGGCATTGAAGTTCTTTCGCAAGAGCTGCGCCAAAAGCCGCTCGAGGAGCTGACGGCGCGGGCGTTCGAGACAACAATGTCACAATTCCGTACGTAAAGCAGCTTCCGTCGAAGATTCGAAATCGTTCTACTTCCGGCTTGCTTTCGATTCCTCCAAAAATTGGTTCGCGCGGGCAATGACGTAGGCGCGGATGGCTGCCGCGTCATCTCGGGTGAGTTCTTTTTCGAACGAGACCATGCCACCTTGTCTCAGGATGCCCTTCAGCACAACGCCGTACCATTGATCATTCCCCAGCGTGCCTGAATACCGCAGATCGGGGAGGACCCCGCCGCTCACCGCCACATCTCCGTGGCAATTCGAGCAGTACCGCTGGTATAGACTCTCGCCTTTTTGCACCGCCAAGGATTTGGCCGACGACCGCGGTGGCTTCAACTTGGGCTGCGAAAACTCTGGTAGCGGAGGCAAATTCACCTTGCCTCCTAGCTTGAAGGCGAGCACTCGGCTGATATTCTGCGACCTCCCCGATTTCAAGGCGACCTCCCCGGTAGCGAGAGGAAAAACGCCGCCCCATCCAACCACCACCGCGACGTATTGCTCTCCCTTGACGGTGTATGAGATGGGAGCGGCGACCACCCCGCTTTGCGTCTCGGCTGACCATAGCCTTTCACCCGTATCGGCGCGATACCCTTCCAGATTTCCCTGCGCCGTGCCTTCGAACACAAGATTTCCTGCGGTCGAAAGCACTCCACCGTTCACGGGGCTGGTTCGCTCCACACGCCAGACTTCCTTTTGCTGCACGGGATCCCAGGCGGACAGATGCCCCTTAATGCTGTCGAGAATGCTCTTTTTGATTTCCGGCTTCTGCGGCATGCCCGCGGCAACAAAGTCGATTCCCGCATTGAACGCCAGTGCTTTCTGCTGGAAATGTTCGTCGGATTTGTAGAAAAAGCCCGCATCCTGGACGGGAACATAAACCAACCCCGTCAGCGGACTGTAAGACATGGAGTGCCAGGTGTGCCCTCCCAGCGGCCCCGGCGCAACCAGCATTCCCTTCCCATGCTCCTCGTATCGCGCATTGGCATTCTCAATCGGGCGGCCTGTTCTTAGATCTACTCCGCTGGCCCAGCTGACCGCCGTATACGGCTTCGCGGAAATCACCTCACCCGTGGCGCGATCCAGCACGTAAAAGAATCCATTTTTCGGCGCATGAAGAAGCACTTTTCGTGAAGACTTGCCAATCGTAAGGTTGGCGAGAATGATCGGCTCCGCAGAATCGAAGTCCCACACGTCGCCCGGAGTCTCCTGGTAATGCCAAACATATTCCCCTGTGCCGGGCTTGAGCGCCACCACCGAACCGGTAAAAAGATTGTCTCCGCCGCGCGGGCTCCGCACTCGCCGGTCCCACGGAGTTCCGTTGCCCACTCCGATATAGATCAAATCGAGTTCGGGGTCATAGACGATCGTGTCCCAAACCGTTCCGCCACCGCCGAATTTCCACCAATCTCCGGTCCAGGTTTTCGCCGCCTTTTCCTGAATCGGGCTTTCGAATGGCTTCGACGGATCGCCCGGCACCGTGTAAAAGCGCCACACCAGCTTGCCGGTGTCCGCGTCATAGGATGAGACATATCCTCGCACGCCCATTTCCGCGCCGCCGTTGCCGATGATGACTTTGCCCTTCACCACGCGCGGCGCGCCGGTGATCGTGTAGCGGAAATTGCGGTCGATCGTGAGTGTTTCCCAGATGGGTTTCCCGGTGGCTGCGTCGAGCGCCACCAGCCGGCCGTCCAGCGTTCCAACGAAAACTTTTCCTCGCCAAACCGCCACGCCGCGATTGACCACATCGCAGCACGCGTTCACCGCCCATTCCCGCGGCACTTTCGGATCGTAGGACCAGAGCCTCTCTCCCGTCGCCGCCTTCACCGCAAAGACCTTGCTCCAAGCTGTCGTGAAAAACATCACTCCATCGACGACGATAGGAGTCGCCTCCTGACCGCGTCGCGTGTCAAGATCCACAGTCCACGCCAGACCGAGCTGCCCGATGTTCCGATCGTCAATCTGCTTCAGCGGGCTGAAGCGCTGTTCGCTGTAGGTCCGTCCATGACTCATCCAGTTGCCCGGCTCCTGATCCGCATGGATGAGCCGGGCATCATCTACCCCGCCAACAGCAGCTGCGCCGTCCGGTTTCTCTTGGCTCCCCGATCTCGAGTGGCATCCCGCGCCGCCCAGAAGAGCAAGAGTCATCGCAATGATGGGCTTCGTTCTACAGTGCATGAAATCTCCTTGTCGCGCCGGCCGGCCGGAACACCACTGCCCCGGAAGCGCACACATCTTCTGTGATTCAGCGATTGGAGGCAAGACGCCATCGCCTGGGCGTGCGGCAACATCTTCTGCGGCCAGCTTCCATCTGCTACTTGCTCCCCCGGGAAGTCTGTATTAGCTTTGAAGCCGCCTCGCCGCGCAGACGGAGTGAACACCATGGACGAACTCATCACCCTGAATCGCCGCGAACTCCTCAAAACCACTACCGGAATGCTGACGGGTCTTGTAGTCGCAGGAAGTCCACTGGCTCTGATCGCGCGGGGACCTGCCTGGGCTGTGGATCTGACGTCCCTCACCAGTTCCGAAGGAACGACGCTTATGGCGGTGGCGCGGACGATCAGCCCGCACGACAAGCTGGATGATGCTGCCTACGCGTTGGTCATCCAAGCTATCGATAGCGATGCAAACAAAGACGAGAAAGTTCGCAAAACGATTAAAGATGGAATCGCGAGCCTCGGACCAGGCTTCACAGCAAGGGCCGAGAACGACCGCGTCGAGACGCTAAAAAAGATTGAGTCATCCGCATTCTTTCAATTCCTTCGCCAGAAGACCGTGCAAGTTCTTTACGCCACACCGATGGCCTATGCCTGCTTCGGTTATGAAGGTGAATCGTTCTCAAAAGGAGGCTATCTGCTGCGCGGATTCAATGATCTTCGCTGGTTGCCAGAAGTGCCGCTGGAAGACAGCGGCCCGATGCCGGTCGGCGCATAGCTCGCGGAGAACTAGAGCATGGCTCACATAGAGTTCAAGGATGCCAGCGCTGTTGTAATCATCGGGTCCGGTGCCGGAGGCGGCACACTGGCGCACGAGCTGACTCGCCGTGGTATCAAAGTGGTTCTGCTCGAGGCCGGCAAGCGTCAATCCCTCGAATCCTTTTCACAGGTCCCTGGAGAAGCTTTCGGTCAACTGACCTGGCTTGATGCGCGTACGCAAAGCGGTGACTGGAGCGTCGCGCGCGACTTTCCTGCTCTTCCGGTGTGGCACTGCAAGACCGTCGGAGGCACCACGGTTCACTGGACGGCCTCCTGCCCCCGGCTCCAGCCGTGGGAGCTGCGCGCAAAATCTGCTTATGGCGAAATTGCGGGAACTTCACTGATCGACTGGCCTATCGCATATGCGGAGCTCGAGAAATACTATGAACTAGCGGAGCGCCGGCTGGGCGTGACGCGCCGCAATGGCGTCCCCGGTTTGCCGGCTTCGAACAATTTCAAAGCCATGTACGCGGGAGCGAAGAAGCTCGGCTACAAACAAGTTCACACCGGCCACATGGCCATCAATCCGCGGCCTTTTGATGGCCGAGGCTTCTGTATCCAGCAGGGATTCTGCGTGCAAGGCTGCAAGATGGGGGCGAAGTGGAGCACGCTTTACACGGAGATCCCGCGCGCGGAAGCGACCGGCAATCTCGACTTGCGAATCGAGTCCACCGCCGTAAAGATCGAACATGGCGCCGATGGCCGAGTCAACGCCGTCGTTTATCGGGATAGTCACGGCAAAGAGCAGCGGCAAAAAGCCCGCATTGTCTGCGTGGCGGGCAACGCCATCGAAACGCCGCGGCTGCTGCTGCTCTCGTCATCCTCAATATTTCCGCAAGGCCTCGGCAATTCGAATGACCAGGTGGGACGGAACTATTGTCATCATATTACCGGCACTGTCTGGGGAATCTTTGACAAGCCCGTTCATTCCTGGCGCGGGGCCACGTTGGCCGGCGTTGTGGAAGACGAAGTGATCAACGAACCGCGCCGCGGTTTCGCCGGCGGATACCGGATGGAGTTGCTCGCGCTCGACCTGCCGACTTTTTCCCAGGTGGGCTTGTCCTACGGATGGGGCCGGGACTTCGCAACCATCATCGAAAGCTACAGAAATATCGCCGGCATGTTTATTAATGGCGAGGATCTGCCCCGCGCCGACAACCGCATCACGCTGAATTCAAGCGTTAAGGACGCCCACGGTCTGCCGGTCGCCAATGTCCATGTGGATGAGCACGCCAACGATAAAGCTATGCGCAAACACGCCCAGGGGCAGATGACCAAAATGTACGGCGCCATTGACGCAAAGCGCATTGTCCTGGGTCCAACTCCTCCCGCGACGCACAACATGTGCACGGCACGCATGAGCGCCGATCCCCGCGAAGGCGTGACAAACGCCTGGGGCCAGACGCATGACATCAAGAATCTCCTCATCTCCGATGGCAGCGCCTTGAGCACTCCTGGTGCCGCGAATCCTACCTTGACCATCGTGGCCCTCGCGCTGCGCCAGGCGGAGCACATCAGCGAGCAGATGAAGGCGCGCAGCATTTAAGACCCGGCAAGAAAAATGTCTGAATAGATTGCGGCACCTAAAATTCTCCGCTACTCAACGAGTTGCAGGCTAAGGGCGATGCGCACACCGTTGACGAGGATGATGCTCTGATCCAGGAGCTGCTGGTTCGTAATCTCGGAGTTCACGAATTGTTTGAGAGCGGTTCGCGGACAAATGAATTCCATCGCTTCGGAACTGCCTTTTGCGCCGGGAGAAAGTTTGTTCAGAATGGAAAAGTCAATGAGCTGGAATTCTAGATCGGGAGAAATCTTATCTGACAAATCCTTAAGCTGTGGAGCCAGGAACAGGTCAAAGCTTTGCGCCGCCCTTTTGTAGATGGAGCCTTTCACAGGCCCGAACTGAATGGAATTTCGCAAGGTCACCTGGAGCGCCATCTGATTGTGGAAAACCACGAAGGTGGGCGGAGCGTAATCGACAAAATGAAATTTCGTTACGCCCACTTTGGCGAAGACGTTCAGCTGCGATTGATACTTTTCACCCAGGCGTTCAGCTTCAGCCTGCGTCGGCGGAGGACTTGCGGGTTGTGCATCCATAGCCCTGGGTGAAGGCAGCGTTGGATTGGCGCCAGCGGAAACGGCATCTACTGGAGCCGGCACGACCGAGGATGCGGGTGCCAGAGAAAGGTTTGACTTGAGTAAGGACGAGCGGCCTGACGCGTTCAAAGAACGCGCCGTGGAAGTCGCATCTGGTTTGGCGGGCACGGACCGCGGCAGGGCTTGAACGTTGAGGGGATCACGTTCCGAGAGCGAAAGACCGAACTCGGTTCCGCTGACAAAGATTTTCGAACGATTCACAATTTCCTGGCGTTCAGGATCCGTGGAGGCGCGGGACAGCGCCCAGGCATCGTCGCGATCCAGCACCACGACGAGAATTTCTTTTCCTTCGTAGTCGTAACCGCGGTCCCGTGTGCGGGTGTGATGAGAAAGTTCAAAACCAATTCCATCACAAGCCAAGTCTTGCGGGAGAACTGCCGTCACTTGATCCAGAATCGGAAGGACTACCGTGTGAAACGTGCTGGCAGCACGTTCGTTCTGCGTAAGCCGAAGAGTGTCATAGGCCGCGTTGTAATTTCCCGTCACTTTCAGAATCACTCGATCTTGAAAACGGACGAATTCCAATCCACGTGAATCGGCCTCCGCTTGCAGCGCAGGGTCCAGTCCAACAAATCGGCTTAGATAGAGAGGAAAGGGAAATTTCGTTCTGGCGATCGACTGATTGAGAGTCTTCAACTGCTGGAAATAGGACTGCTCAAGTGCCTTGAGATCAGGATTCAAAATTTCAGAAGGGCTCACTTGCGCGGACAAAGATTGGGCGCAAACACACATCACCAGGGCAATTGCCAGGAAAGTTGGTTGGCGGCTGAAGCCGAAAGATTGCCTGAGTTTCATAAGTCGCACGAAATTGCCCCCTATTTGACGGAGTATTGTGATCCGGCTCGTGCCGGTGGCTGATAGGGCGGCTGGGCGATGGCGCGCGTGAATGCAATCACCGAGCGGATTTCCTCAGCCGATAGCATACGTCCATATGGGGGCATCATCGCCGATTTTCCCATCGCAGTGCCACCGAGGGTGACGATGTTTTGCATGTATTCGTCGCTCTCGGGATTCAGCGTTGCACCGTCATTCAGCAAAAGCGGAACAGGCGTCAGGCTTGAACGGTTAGAAGGACCGGCAGGCGTGGCGTCCGCATGGCACCAGACACACTGTTGATAAAAAATACGTTTCCCTTGCGCTTGCTGATAGTTCAAAGGAATAACGCGCTGCGCATCGGTCCAATCGGCTTCCGTATCGTAGGCTGACAGAAGCGGATCGGCCTTTACGGTTTCGGCATGCTTGCGGCAGCCAGACACACCCGCAAGAGTCATCATCAGGAGAACGCTGATCCAGACAGGGAATCTCATCGGCCGGCCCCCTGCGACG
Source organism: Candidatus Acidiferrum sp. (assembly GCA_041476465.1). Classification (GTDB taxonomy): domain Bacteria; phylum Acidobacteriota; class Terriglobia; order Acidiferrales; family UBA7541; genus Acidiferrum. The sequence continues at coordinate 20,340 of JBGOTL010000059.1, forward strand.
CAGCGCGCAATCCGGCGACACCCGCAGTTTTGGGGGGTTTGATGCTCTGCCGCAAGGTCATCAGATAAGCGGTCAAGGCCTCGACTTCATTTTCAGTAAAATTTCGCTGCGGCTCGATGGTCTCCGGACTGAGCGCCTGCGGATTTGTCAGCCAAGCCTTGATCCATGCGCGCGTCAACCAGCCGCCCGCGTTGTTCAGGTTGGGCCCAACGTATCCGCCGCTGCCGCCGATGCTATGGCAAGACTGGCATTGATATTTCACTTCGTAGAGTTGTTTGCCAAGCGCGACCATGGCTGGTGTGAATTGTTTGGCGTCGACAGCCGCGGGATTCGCGGCGGGATGCTGCAGCACCATGGTCATGTAGTCGGCGAGGGTCGCCGCGTCCTTATCACTCATATTGAATTGCGGCATGCGCAAGATGAGCGTTGGGCGCAGCGTCTGCGGATTTTTCAAGAAGTCTACCAGCCACTGCCGCTGCGCGCGACTCCCCTCATAGGTCAGATCGGGAGCGAGGTCCCCGCCGTAACCGTTGAACTTGTGGCAGGTATAGCATTTGTACCGCTCGTAGACTTCCGCGAACGAACCCGTCGGATGAAACGCAGCTTCCTTGCGCGGCACAACCAGATTCTGCAATGCGCTGGTCGCCGGCGCACCCTTCATGCTAAGGAGCGCCGTCGTGATAGCGTCCAAGTCAGATTGATTCCAGGCGTACTGCGGCATGCGCGCGGCAGCATTCACGGACGTGGGGTCTTGCAATTTCGCCTGGATGTACGCCACAAGATTGTGCGGAATCTTCGCGGCGCCAAATTCCAGCTCAGAAGCATTTTTCCCGCCGAGGGCGCTCAGGTCCGGCCCAAAATCCTTCTGCGGATTCAGGCCGCCCAGCGAATGACAGCTCGCGCATCCCTTTTCCAGAAAGAGGCGATGTCCAAGCTGAATCTCCTGCTCTGTCGGCAGCCCGAGCTGTGGAACGCCAGTGAGCAGGTCAGAATCGGTGAGCTTGGTGGTGATGTACTGCGTGACCTTGTACAGGTCCTCATCCGACCAGCCGTAACGCGGCATCCGTGTGTGCGGCAAATAGCCTTCCGGGTTGCGAAGCCACGCGATGAGCCAATCAAGGTTGACCTTGCTGCCCACTTTGGTCAGCTCCGGGCCAATCTCGCCGCCGATCAGCTTCGTTTCACCGGCACGAGTGACCGCCAGTGAGTGGCACGTAGAGCAGAACATCTGCCGGAAGCGCAATTCACCTTGAGAAATCAATTCCGGATTCTTGCTCCAGGCGGCAACCACCCGGGCATCGATCTTGTATGGCACAACGGGTTTGGCTTTTTGAACGCTGAGAAAACCGGAAAGCCCGCCGAGTTCAGTTTCGGTCAGACGGAACTTCGGCATGCGCGGCTCTTCTTCCGCCTCGTAGCCATTCACCGTGACATTGCCGTCTTTGTCCACGATTGTGCGCGGTTCTTTTAGCCACTTGTAAATCCACTCGCGGCTGACCTTCGTGCCGATGTTTGTGAGATCCGGACCGAGCATCACGGGACGCTCGATTCCCGGCAAGCGGTGGCAGCTTTGACAATTCAGTTCGGCTAGAAGCTTGCGGCCGCGTGTCAGCTGTGGCGTCTGGGGCAGGTCGGCGTAGTGACATGTGCCACACGATGCTTGAATGAAGCGAGTCGGCAATATCGGCTGTTCCCAGGCCAGCGTCGATTGGTGTGCTTCAGCGACTTCTGTGGCCGGACCCTGGCCGCGATGACAGACAGTGCAGCCCCAATCGCGAACGTTGTGCGGGATCGGAGGGTGTGCGCGGAAAGGCTGGGGCACCGCCTTACCCGCGAGGCTCGCTTGCGTAATTCCCTGGTGGCAGGTCGTGCACCGATCGACAACGTTCATTCCGGGAAGCCAGATCTGATCGATGTCGGGGCGATAGTCTGCCAGCAGTTTTTTTGTATCAGGACGGCCTTGCGCAAATCGCAAGTAGTAGCGCTTGTATTGCTTCCACTCGCGGCTAAAATCCTTGAAGGGCGAGATCGCGAGCACCGCCAGGAACACTACACTCGAAACGGCGAAGATAAGCCGCGTGCGGTTCGTTAATTTGCCCATCTCTTCAGCCGGCATATGTTCTCCACGGCCATACCCACGACCAGCCTGGGCCCCGGAAAAACGTCCCAACGACGGTCAAGCAGATAGAGACAGCTATGAACCAGGTCATTACCCACCAGGAGAGCGGCTTGGTGGCGAGTGCATTCCGCTCGCCCTCTCGCCCCTGCCTGACGGTATAAGAAAAAAGCAAAAGAGCCGCAACGAGCGCCGTGGGTACGAAAATCGTCCAAGCATGGA
>JBGOTL010000060.1:0-22474 GCA_041476465.1 Candidatus Acidiferrum sp.
ACCCGCTGGCGCTTCTGAATCTTCAGGCAGGCTTCAATTCGAATGGCGCCACGGACGCGGTCATCAACGGACAACGGACCTCGTTTTCCAACCTAACGCTTGACGGCATCAATATCCAGGACAATTTCTTTCGCGACAATGGCTTGACTTTCTCGCCAAACTTGCCATTCAACAGTCAGGCGCAAGAATTCACCATTACCTCGCAGAACGGCGACGTGGACAAAGGCGGTTCTTCGCAGGTCAGCATAGTGACCCCCAAGGGTTCAAACAACTGGCATGGCGAAGGATTCTGGTTTTACCGCTCCAATGGTTTGGGGGCGGCTAACGATTGGTTTAACGCAGCCAGCGGCGTTCCCATACCTCGCCTTCTGCAGAATCAGGGTGGTGGCAATCTGGGCGGGCCGATCAAGAAGGACAAGCTGTTCATCTACGGATATTACGAACTCCTGCGGCTAAAGCAGGAGAGCACAATAAATACTACTGTCTTGAGTCCTGCCATCGTCACGGCGCTGGCGGGAGGAACGCCCACTGTGCCATTTACATTCCAGCCGATAGATCCGAATACTGGTAATCCGGTGGGAACGCCAAACACGGTAGACCTACTCAGTATCCAGAATACGAACTTTGCCGCAAATAACCCCTGCGTTCCGCCCCCCGCGTGTCCAGCCAATCCGTTTCCGGTCTACACGGCCGATCCCGCGATTCTAGCCTTGCTGGCTCGCGTTCCAAATATTTCGAACAATAACCGTATAGGCGATGGCGTGAACCTCCTGGGTTATCAGTTCAACCAGCGGTCAAATCGGTCTCGTTACAACTATGGTTTCCGCGCAGACTACAATTTTAGCTCCAAGAATACGTTCACAGGAACTTGGTCTTACAACCACGATATTGTTGACCGGCCCGACGCGGACGTCTCCTTTGACAGAATCCCGGCGGTTACGAACAGTGACGGTATAAAGTTCCTTTCGACGGCTTGGCGGTACAACCCGACGGCGAATGTCACAAACGAGGTGCGCTTTGGCTTCAATCTGGCTCCCGCTTTCTTCGCCACCAGCGAAGACTTTAGCAGGGGTTTCTTGATCAGTGGCCTGGCCACGACGAATCCGGATCCTAACTTCCTGCCACAGGGCCGCAACACGCGCACATGGGCCTGGCAGGATAATGCGAGCTGGGTGCATGGAAATCACCTCGTTAAATTTGGCGGCCAGCTTCAGCGAACCACGATATTTTCGACCTTCTCTGGTGGCATTATCCCCGACTATCAGCTGGGCTTTAGCGATAACAATAACCTTACACCGGTGCCGACGGACTTTGGCCCGGCGGGCACGGAACTGAACTCGACGGACCTGGTTAACGCCAAGAATTTGTTGGCTACCGTCGCGGGAATCTTGAGCAACGTCGCCCAGACCTTTAACGTAACCAGCCAGAGTTCCCAATACGTCCCGGGTGCTCCTCTAAACCGTAACTACAGTCAGAATGACTGGTCTTTTTATTTGGGCGATACCTGGAGGATCAACCGCAAGCTCACGTTAACCTATGGAACGCGCTGGGAATACTTCAGCCCGGTGAACGAGAAGAATGGACTTGCCCTGCTGCCGGTTGCGCAGCCGGGGCAGACGATTACGCAAGCGCTGCTTTCCGATGCGACGGTGGATTTTGCGGGAGGTCCGAGTAAGCGAGGGTTATACAACCCGCGTATGTCCCAGTTTGCTCCTAACCTCGGTTTGGCATGGGATCCTTTCGGGAACGGCAAGACAGCCGTACGAGCAGGCTTCAGCATGAACTATGTGAATGATGGATTTTTTGCGGTGGTCGATGCTGCGTCTAGCGTCAATCCCGGGTTGTCCACTGCGAACACCGCCGACTCGTTTGGCCTTCCTGATGGCTTTACGGTGAGCAGTCCGGCTTCCGTCGCTCTGCCTCCCTTTGGCATACCGACGAGTTTCTCGCAGAATGCTAACAATTTAGGTATCGGGAACAACGTGGGTTATGCCATCGACCCAAATTTGAAGGCTCCTTATTTGGAGCAATGGAACCTCAGCATCCAGCGGGACATCGGGGCAAATACGTCTCTAACCGTAAGCTATGTTGGAAATCACGGAGTCGGATTGTTCCGGGCCGTTGACGTAAACCAGGTGATTATTGGCCCCAACGGCTTCCTGGCGGATTTCAACCGAGCCAGGGCAGATGGCTTCTTAGCCCAGTCACTCGCCCCGAACGCGGCCGGATGCACTGGACCAGGAACTCAAAACCAGTGTGGATTTTTTAACCCGGCTTACCAGGGACTGGGTAGCCAGCCGTTAACAGTGTTCCCCAACATTTGCGGTACCAATCTGTGGGGCGTTATCGGACCAGCTGACTTCGACCCAGCTAACCTCGGCCTCGGCGGTTTGGGTTTTCTTAACAACGACATACAGCAGGGTTTTGCTGCCGACCTTGCTGACATTTACCATGTCTTTAGCTGCGCCCCTCCCGGCTTCTTTGCGCAGAATGATCTTATCGAGGGTGGTGACTTGCTGAAGGATGCTTCTTTCTCTACTTATCATGCGGGTGTAGTCGAGCTACGGCGCCGGCTGAGCAGCGGAATTTACTTTCAAGCTAACTATGTCTTCAGTAAAGTGATGACGGACTATGCCGCTTCCTTTGTCGACAGCTCAGGCCAGACTCGCTTCCAGCCATATCTCGACAATGCGAATGTCGGCTTCGAAAAAGCGCGCGCGCCGTTCGATATTACGCATGCTTTTAAAGCTAACTTTACCTATGAGTTGCCGATTGGCAAGGGACATCGCTTTTCCTCCTCCAACCGACTTGCGGGTTTGCTGCTCAACGGCTGGCAAACGGGATCGGTTTTCACCTGGCAGAGCGGGAATCCTTATTCCATCCTCTCTGGCCAGCCGACCATCAACCGTGCGGGTACACGCTCGGACCGGAACACCGCGGTTGCCACTCTCTCGCATGGACAGATCAGCAGCGACCTGGGAGTGTTCGTCCAGCCAGGCGGCATTGTGTATGGGATCAATCCCAAACTTATCAGCCCGGATGGCACGGGCGCGCCCGCTTCAGCTCAATTGAGCTGCACACCGGCGGTAACGGGCGGCTTCTGCAACCCACAGCCTGGTCAAATCGGGAACCTGCAGAATTATGCCTTCAGCGGACCGGCGTACTTTGACTGGGATTTGTCGGCGGAGAAATCCTTTAATTTCACAGAGCGCTTCAAGTTTGCTTTTCGCACCGAAGCGTTCAATGTTCTGAATCATCCTGTTTTCTTCATGGGCAATCAAAACATCAACAGCAAGCAATTTGGCCAGAGCACCAGCACGGTTTCGACGCCACGCATTTTGCAAATGTCGCTGCGGCTGAAGTTTTAGGCAGCGGCGTCAGTTCGACGCGGCAGAAAGAAGCATCCAGCCGGGCATTCTCTCTAAGGAGAGGGTGCCCGGTTTTTTTATGTTGGAGACGTCCGCAATTCGGCCGCTGGTCCGGGGGGAGAGGAATCACCAAACAATATCTAGCAGGGTGCTGAAGAACTCCCATTCGTGTCATTCCGAGGAGCCGAAGGCGACGAGGAATCTGCTTTTTCTTGGCTTTTTCGGAGAAAGCAGATCCCTTCCGACGGGGTCGGAATCTAGCGATCGCCTGCGCTCGGGATGACAGTAAAAGGACTTTTTCAGCAGCCTGCTAGAGATTCCTAAGATGCGCGAGGCGGAAGGGTGAGCCGAGGTTTTCCCGCAGCTCGAGCCAGTGTTCCTCGGGAATGGATTGGAAGACATCCACGATTTTGGGGTCAAATTGCGAGCCGGCGCAGCGGGTGATCTCTTCCCGCGCATGAGACATGGGGAGCGCCCGGCGATACGGCCGGTCGCTGATCATGGCGTCCAAGGAATCCGCGATGGTAAAAATTCTGGCGCCCAGGGGAATCTGTTCGCCTTTTAATCCCCGCGGGTAGCCGGAGCCATCAAAAAATTCCTGGTGTGCCAGGACGATCTCCGCGGCATCGCGGAGAAATGGGATGCGGATCAGCATGTTGTAGCCGATTTCGCAGTGTTTGCGCATGATCTGCTTTTCATCGTTGTCGAGCGGCCCGGGCTTGCGCAGGATGCCGTCCGGGATGGCCATCTTGCCAATGTCGTGCAGAAAAGCCGCGCGGGCCAGCACCGGCAGATAGGTACCCGGCACGGGCACGGACTTGGCGATGGAAATGGTGAAGGCGGTCACGCGCTGGCAGTGGCCTTCGGTTTCGGCGTCTTTCAAGTCCAGCGCGCTGCCCAGGGCCTCCAGGGTGTCGTCATAAGACTGCTCGAGCTGCGCCAGCGTTCCGCTCAATTGCGCGGTGCGTTCTTCCACGAGTTGCTCGAGGTTTCTCTGATAGTTTTTGTTTTCGGTAACCAGCCGGCGGTGCTGCAGGGCGCGGCCAACGCCGAGGAAGAGCTGGTCCTTTTCAAATGGTTTAAGGATGTAATCGTACGCGCCGCGGCGAATGGCTTCCAGGGCGGTGGAGATGTCATGGATGGCCGTGACCATGATGACCGGCACTTCCGGGTCGTAGCCGCGCATCCACTCGAGGAGCTTGATGCCGTCCATTTCCGGCATGATCATGTCGCTCAAGACCAGGTCGGGCGTGGATTTCTTGACTTGCTCCTGCGCGGCGCGGCCGTTGCTGACCGCCGTGCAGTGGTAGCCTTTTGTTTCGAGCATGGTGGAGACGACTTCGCGAATCGCCTCTTCATCATCCACCACCAGGATATTTTCCATTTCCGCGTTGGACACGTTGGCTGGCCCTCACTAGTCATTATATGCGAGAGCACACACGGAGTGTAGCGTGCTTGCCCAGTAAGAAAATAGCGTGTTAGCGTCACTTAGAGTTCACTTTTCAGGCTACCTGCCAGGCAAGACACCTTCGCGGTGGGTGTTTTACTCCGCGGTGACAGCACTTCCGATTGGGAGGTCGCGTAGCGTGTTTGAGAACCAGGGACTGCTCGGCATAGCCTTCTTCGAAGCGACCGCATTTATCATATTGCTGGTTCTCTTTCTTCTATTGCGCCGCGACAATGCTTCCAGCTATTTCCGCTTGTGGCTCGTGGGCTGGTCCTGTCTGACCATTTCAGCGCTCTGTGAGCTTGGGCTGCTTTTCCGCGAGGCTCCCGGGCTGCGCCTGGCGACTTTGGGCGGCCACATGGCAGCGCTTCTGCTCTTTCTCGGAGCGGCGATACAATACGCCGCCGGAGCCAACCGGCGTCCCTGGTCAATCATGCCGCTTGCCGGCGCTACCTTACTCGGAGTCTGCTACGTGGAGGGTTCCACGGCAGCGGGCTTCGGCCACATGCGCTGGGAGACCGCTATTCTGGAAAGCGTGGTGTGTCTATGGGCTGGCTGGCTGCTGTGGCGGGTGACGGAGCCCTATCGCGGCCACGGATTGCGGCTGCTGGCAGGGGCCTTCCTGATCAGCGGCCTCCATGGGATGGACCGGCCTCTGTGGCCGGAGCATCCCCTGTTCGTATTTCGCATCGCATTCGATCACCTGCTGGGCGTCACTCTGGGAGTTGGGATGATTGTGCTGGTGTTGGAGAGTGCACGTTCCCGCACCGAGGATATGCATGAAAAGATGCGGCAATTGACGCTGCTGACCGCCGCAACCACACAGTCTCTGGCCGTGCAGGGCTTGCTGGATAAGGTGCTTGCACAATTGGTGGATAGTCTGGGGGCCACACATGGCCTGATCCGTCTCATCGAGGGAGAGGGCAGCGGGGCGCAACTTGTCCTACGCGCTTCGGTGGGCTTTAGCCCGGCTTTTCAGGCACAACATCGCATCATGCCGTTGTCGGAGCCTTGGACGCAGAAGATTTTGAAAGAAGATTGCCAGTTCCTGAAATTCGAAGACGAAACCAACCCTGAGGTCCGCCAGAGAATGGCGGAGACCGGCGTCACACAGCTGGTAACCCTGGCGCTGCGGGGAAAAGAAGGGCCGCTTGGCATTATCACCGTGGGTTCGAACCAGAGTGTCCGCTTCCAATCGGATGAGATCGCCTATCTCGTGAATATCGCCAATTTTCTGGGCATGACCTTGCAGAATGTGCGCCTGTTCGAGCAGATCACGACGGTGCAGCAACAGTGGGCATACACTTTTGATTCCATCGGTGATCCGATTCTGGTGCACGACCACGAGGGCCGCATACTACGAACCAATTTGCGGCTTTGTCATCTGCTTGGCCGCGAAGCTACTGCTGTTATGGGGCGAGCCGTCACGGAACTGCTGTTCCGCAGAGAGGTAAGCTATCGGACGTGTCCCTACTGTGAAGGCCTTGCGGGGGAAGGAGACGAGCCCGATCCCTGGTTGCAGGGCTATTTTCTGGCATCCAATTCCACCTTTGCCGATCCTTCGGGGCGCCAATTGGGAACCGTGCACGTTTTGAAGGACATCACCGAGCGTAAACGCGCGGAAGAAAAATATCGCACGCTGGTCGCGAGCGTTCAGGAAGGAGTATTCATTTCAACGCCACCAGGGCGCTTTCTCGATTTCAATGATGCCATGCTTCGCATAACCGGTTATGAACGCAGGGAGGAATTGCTGGGCGCGGATATTCCCCGAATGTACGTAAATCCGGCCGACCGTGAACGGCTAAAGAGGCTCCTACAGGAACATGGCGCTGTAAGCGATTTCGAATTCGAAATCCGGCGCAAAGACGGGGAAGTGCGAACCGTGATGGAGTCCTCGATCGCGGTGCGCGACGCCGAGGGCGGGGTCACTGCCTACCAGGGTTTTCTGCTGGATATTTCCGAGCGAAAACGCGCGGAGCAGGAAATTCGCCGCCGCAACCGCGAGTTGATGGTGCTAAATTCGATCGCCCAAGTCCTGACTGAATCCATGGACCTAAGCGATTCACTACACCGCACGCTGCGCCAAATGGCGGAGCTTTTCAGCCTGGATGCTTCTTCTTTGTATCTTCTTGACGAAGCTGGGAGCGTTTTACGGCGAGTGGCGGCCGTGGGCCACCGCTCGGAATACGCTCGCCACTTTCCACCAGCTTCGGTGCAGCCAGAGCTGCTGCAACAGATTCGCGCCGTGCATGCCACGTTTCTATCCGCGCAAGGCTTGCCGCTCCCCGCGGCCCTCAAGGATGCTCACCGAAAGGAGGAGATCGCCTCCGCCTACATCGTGATTTTGTGGTCCAAGGACCGCGTGATCGGAGGGCTGGTGGTCGCCAGCCGCACGCCGCGCGAATTCTCTCCCGCGGACATTAACCTGCTGATCGCAGTTGGCAGCCAGATTTCCAGCGCCATCCAGCGCACGCTGCTCTACGAAGAAACGCGGCAAGCCTACGAGAATCTCCGCCGCACGCAGGAACAGTTGCTGCACAGCGAGAAAATGGCCGCGATCGGGCAGCTGATTTCCGGCGTCGCCCATGAGCTGAACAATCCACTCACGGCGATCCTGGGCTATAGCCAGTTGCTCACCTCCAGCGGCCAGATTGGACCGCAGGGCGCTGAGTATTCGGAAAAGCTTTACAAACAGGCGCAGAGGACGCACCGCATCGTACAGAATCTTCTGAGTTTTGCCCGGCAGCATAAACCCGAACGGGTTCCCGTGCAGATCAATCAGATTCTGGAGGAGACATTTGCCCTGCGTGACTATGACTTGCGCATGAGCAATATCCGGGTGCATCTGGACCTGGCGGCGACGCTCCCCGGGACCGCAGCAGACCCTCACCAACTCCAGCAAGTTTTCCTGAATATGGTCAACAACGCGGTCGACGCTGTTTTGGATCATGCGAAGGATGGGGATCTATGGATTCAAACAGGCGCGAAAGATAATTGTATTTTCATCGAGTTTACGGATAGCGGCCCAGGCGTTCAGGATCCTACACGCGTATTCGATCCGTTTTATACGACAAAGGCGGTAGGGAAGGGGACAGGTCTGGGCCTCAGCATATGCTACGGAATCGTGACCGAACACGGCGGGACTATCCGTGTTCGAAATGTGCCGCCGCGCGGAGCTTCGTTCCTGATTGAGCTGCCATGTCAGGTGGCCAACGCCGTGGTGGTGCTCAAGGCCCCCGCCAAGGCTGGTCCCGGGCGCGGAGGGCGGATCTTGGTTATGGATGATGACGAGTCGGTTCTTGAAACGGTAGCCGCCATTCTGCGTGGCCGCGAGCATACGGTACGAACCACTCAGACCGCCCGTCAAGCGCTGACTCTTCTCGAAGAAAACGAGTTTGACCTCGTGATTGCCAACGTGCAGGGGCCGCCTCTGCAGGATGGAACCAGCCTCCGCCAGTGGATCGAGGCGAAGAAGCCAGATCTGTTACAGCGTTTGTTGTGGATGGGAACCATCGCGCCCGAAGGGGAATCAATCAATGAGAAGGGATTCGCTGGTTTCCGCATTCTCCAAAAACCATTCAAGGCGGTGGACTTGCTGGCGGAAGTGGAGGCTCGGCTAAGTGAGATCTACTCTGCGTCTCTCGAGAGATGAGGCGAGTTCCGCTGCCAGGGCCGCCCGCTCTCCGAGCTCGGTCACGGCCGCTTCCATCCGGACGGAGAGCGCGCCGACCATCTGATTGATATGCCGCAATTGCGGGAGGGGCGCAAGGCCCAGCCGGACGGCGATGCGAATCGATTCGTAACGCAACGCAAACTCTACATTCAGACGAAGCCGCTCGAATTCCTGCATGGCCTCTACTTCCGGAGAGAGGGCCGCAATGACCCTGGCGAGCCGAAGGAGTTTCTGGAAATCGCCGCGGAGTGCGCTGAGGTACAGAAGTACCACGGGCGAGCGCTCTTTTCGAAGACGGAGCGCAATTTCCGCGGCTCCTTGCGAGACCAAAAACTCAACATCTTCAGTGCCAAAGGCATGCTGAAGCTGCGGCAAATAGGTGGCATGCGAGCGGCCTGAATCCTCGAGATTCGCCGCGTCAAGGTTTGGCAAGACATTTCTTGCGGGACTTTTAAAAACCCAAGCCAGCAAACCCAGCAGTACGACTACAAAGCCAACAAATGCGTAAAAAGTTAGCGTCATGGGCGCCGAGCCTCAACATGCCAGAATTGAATAAGCCGATCGTTCAACAGGCGCAAGCGGAGGTTGAGTATGGGAGAAAGGTCATGATAAACACCAGTGGGAAGAAGCTCGTGAACGGAGATTGCTACGGGCTGATAATTACGGAATGTCCAGGTCCAGAGGAGCAGCGCTGCAAGGAAAACCCAGGTGCCCAGGAGATTCCACAGCGAGAGGTAATTATCGAGCCAGCGCTCGAGGATGGTGTTGTTCAGCACAAAGAAGCATGAGTAGGAGAAAAAACCCATAGCCATCCAGCGTGGTCTAGATTCGACCACCAATCCATAATAGCGGACAAAAAGAAAGAGCGTCACGATCACGGCCGCAAATGCCAATTCCAGGCCCCGGTCCGCATTCAGGATGACCAAATTCCACTGGTGCTTCGAAATTACCAGGGAATAGAGCATCACCACCGCCGCGCACCCGAGTAGAATTCGCCGGGCCAGCGCCCAGATCCCGCGGAAGTGTCCCAGAAAATGCCTAGCAACTTCCGCAACGGCCAGCGCGCGGATACAAAGAACAAATCCCTGCATTCCCCAGCTAATGCACCAGATGCTAAAAGGGGAAAGGTCGAAGAAACTGGAAACGATGAAAACTACAGCGTTCTGTAGAAGCGTTGCCAGGACATAGAAAGTGAACGCAGGATAGTCGCGGTAAGCCTTGCGAGCAATAAGCACGCCCAGCAACACGCACTGCGCCGCTTCGCTCAGCGCCCATAACGCCTTCGGGAAGTTGATGAGTTCTCCCATCGCCGAGCATATCCTAGCACGTAGATAGCTAGCAAGTAAGTAGTACTATCAGTAGGACCGGCGATGGGAGAACGGTAATGATGCTTCCAGCCTGCCGCAGCTATTGCATAGAATTAGAGTATTCTCATGCGATCAGCAGGGCAGTTAGGGCGTGGTTTTGACGTTTATGTCCCGGCGGGATGGGAGAAGGAAGCGGGCCGCCATCGGCGATGAGATTCTGACGTTTATGTCCCGGCGGAATGGGTGAAGGAAGCGGACCGCCGTCGGCTAGAATTGTGCCTTTGTCGAGAACCGTGACATTACTGTGGTGATTGACGGAAGAAGTAGCTGAAAGTACCATAAACGTTATTGACAGACATACGGCGAGCATAAGTGCAATTGTTTTCATGAGTGGAACCCTCCAGGAAGCCAGAGTGGGCCGGAGGAGCCAGCCTGGGGCGTAGTGACAGAAAAAGTTCCGGGTTCGGAACAAGAGGCTTGGAGTGATGCTAAAACAGCTAGAGATTCATCGGCGGATCATTCAGGACTTCACGTTAACGACTCTGGCCTTGATGCCGGGTCTGTTTGACCGGCTGACGTATCTAGCCTCCCTGCGCGATCCGCTCACCGGGCGCTATGCCCACGAGGGGCTCGCCGCGGTGTATCCCGGAGATGCCGTGCAGCAGGCACTGGCAGAGTGTCACGAGGAGGTTTTCGAGCGCCTTCTTGAAATTTCCTTGGCGCTGCAGGAGGAAGATTTGCGGAAATGCCTGGAAACCATGCCGGGAGGGCTCGCGACCGGCCTTGCGGAGTGGCGGAAGCAGGAATTCCGGCAAACCCTCCTGCCGGAGCAGGCGCCGAACTACCTCAAAGAGCTTTTCGGTTCGAATCTGCGCGCCTTGCTTGAGCTTCTGCGCGAGCGAAGTCCCAAGGATCATTTAGACGTGTGACCATCCCCACCACGCGGCCAGCAAGTTCAGCTTCTTCAGGTGTTTTCCAGGCTTCAGGCATGCATCGAGAGAGCGGGTGAGGCTGCATCACCAGCCGCGATCTTTCCTGCTGGAACCAGCCGCAACGGTAGCCATCGCGAACTTCCACAAAATACATTGGACGGTCGTACTCCGTCGACCACTCGGCGTCTTCGATACTCCGAATGGTGACATCGACCAGCACGATACTTCCCGGCCGCAAGAGGGGAACCATGCGCCGGTCCGTCAGCCCGATACATCCGTATCGGTACCGGCCATTTCCCTGCCCGAGCGCCTCACCGAAGTGTTCACAGCGCCCCGTGGCAGAGGACATGAATTCTGTACGCAGGGGGTCGAAGGCGGCGTTGAGGTGGGCGGGCGGCTTGGCGGCTCCCAAAGAAGAAACGAGGTGCGTTTGGGGAGCAGGGAAGGCGGTTGCGTCGTTGAAAAAGTTTTCGAGCGGAGCTTCGTACCATCCGGCAATCTCCAAAGGATTCAAGTGATACATGACAGCCAGGGTATAAAGCTTGTGCAGGTTGGGTACTACACCGTGATTCTCGATGTCGGCCAGCCGGCTAATGTGCACAATGAAATCCTGGCGTCCACGGCGCGCCGCCAGTTCATAGCTGCCTCGCTCAACATCGCGATAGGTGAGACCAAGTTTTTCACGCGCCTGACGAAGGCGCAGACCGGGTAGATGCATAGGATATGACCTCGGGCGGTGAAGGTGACGAGCACGGTGGAAGGATACAACGGAATTACCATTTTGTTAAGAATTCAGAACAAGATACTATCCGGCAGGTACTTTTAATAGTGGAATAGTCCCAAAACGGGGACACGTTTATCAGCGAACTACAGGAGCCGCAGACCGGTTCCATTTGGGACACCACTTCAGGCTGGGCTTCTTGTTTCGCTGGGGCAGGCGTGAAAGCATGAAGACTTGGCGCATGATTCTCCCTGACGTCAGAGGCTGTGATTGTCTTCGACCCAATATCTCGTCCGCGACATCATGACCCCCTCGGTTATAACGATCGAGCCGTCCACTAAGTTGCTGGACGCCGCGCTCATGTTGCGCGCCAGCTCCATCAGGCATCTTCCTGTGGTCGAGAATGGCCTGTTGGTGGGCGTCCTAAGCGACCGGGACATCCAGCGTTGTGCGCCTTCGCGGCTCATTCCCGTGACTGAAGAAGGATACAACGCCGTCTTCGCAGGAACTACGGTGAACCGCGTGATGACGCGGAATCCGCAGACCGTTTCCTCGGCCACTCCGCTCCTCGGGGCCATTGTCATGATGCAACAATCACGATTCGGCTGTTTGCCTGTCGTGGATGATGGCAAGTTGGTGGGAATTGTGACGCGCAACGACCTGGTGGATGCGCTGCAAAAAATACTATCGGGCAAATCCGCCGTAAAGGACGAAGGGAACTAAAGCGGGAAGCAAGTTTGCTTTTACGGGTGAACCAGGAATAGGGACACAATCCTCGATCAGCATTAGAGTTCGGATTTTGCTACTCTGTCCATCTTATGCATATTTCCCAAAATTATAGGGTTCAAGCGGTCTCTGCGCTGCTTCTACTCATTTTTTGGCAATTCGGTGCTGGCGGCGCCCTGGCGCAGCAAGCCGAAACGTCGGCCCCCACGAGCGGTTCCAGCGCTGGACCGAGCGCAGAATTTATCGCGGCCGCCGATCAGGTCTTGCAGCAAATGAGCGAGATTACCGGGCTGAAGCTGCGCACGGCGGTGAAAAAGAGCCTGCGCTCACGCGCGGATATCCACGCCTACGTGATTCGGCAGATGAACGAGGACAAGAACCCCGCGGAGCGCTACGCAGAAGAGCGCAGCGCGGAAGCCTTTGGACTGATTCCAACGGGATTTGACATGGATTCGTTCATGGTCGATCTGCTTACGGAACAAATTGCCGGGCTGTATGACCCCAAGGCGCACGAGTTTTATATTGCAGACTGGATACCTCTGGAAGAGCAACGCATGGTGATGGCGCATGAGTTGACGCACGCGCTCGAGGACCAACACTTTCAGATTGAAAACTGGGTTAAAGCGGCGCGTCCGAACGACGACGCCGAACTAGCCCGGGAGGCCGTGCTCGAGGGCAGCGCCATGGCTTCGATGCTCGAATATACCCTGCGTCAAAGTGGGCTTTCGCTGCGCGACTTACCGGACATCGATCCTTCGGCGCTAGTGGGCGATTTAGGAGCCACTCCCACACTGCAAAAGGCGCCGCCCTTCATTAAGGATTCGCTGATGTTTCCGTATTTCGCGGGGCTTACGTTTTCGAATGCTTTCTTGAAGCCGTCAGGCTGGAACGCTTTGCCGGCGGTTTTTGCGAAGCCGCCCGATTCCACCCAGCAGATACTTCATCCCGAGCTGTATCGTTCAGGCAAAACACCTGCTCCAATCCAACTGCCCATGGCAGAAAAGCAGCTCGGCGCGGGCTGGACGAAGCTCGAAGACAACATCCTGGGAGAATTTGGCTGGAAGGAAGTGTTGAAGCAGTATCTCGGCGAAGAACGAGCAAGGGCCCTTGCGGCGGGTTGGGATGGCGACCGCTACCTGGTTTTCGAACAGAGGCCGAGCAAGCGGTTGATGCTGATTACGCGCCTGCAGATGGCCAGCGAGGAACAGGCCACGCGCTTTTTTGGCCAGTATTCCGAGGCGTTGGAGAAGAAGCATGACCAGCGGACAAATTTATTTCGCCGGCCAGACTTTTTCTCTTTTGATACCCCGAAGGGCGGCGTATTCCTGCGCTGCGCGGGCACGGAATGCGTGACGCTGGAGGGAGGCGACCGCGCACTCTTTCTGAAATTGAACAAAGAGCTGGGCTGGGGAATGGTTCCCGAGCCGCCGAAGGAATTCTCCACGCCTCAAGAAAAGACCACGCAGCGCAACGCGCCAACGCTTGGCATGCGGGCCGCTGCATCCAACTGAAGCCAGCAACTCCAATAATTGCAATCGAGCCGGCACAGGTTACGCTGAACTACTTGCGCGCGATCAGGGGAGCGCAGGCAGGAGCTTGATTTGGGCCCATGCGGTGAGTCAGCCGCGTGAGGCGAGCCAGGAATTTATCCTCTAGACGCGCGACGCGGGCCGCAAGATAGGGATCGCGTGTATGGATTCGCAGATGCCGCAGTTTGACGATGCCCAATTGGGCGAATTCCACAGCGCGTGGGAGGTCTTTCACACGGCGTTCGTAATGGATGGCAAGTTGTTCGCAGGCGTGAGCAGCGTCGTGCGGGTCGGCGAGAAGTTCTTGCCAGAGCGCCGCAGCGCGGTGGTGATCTCCACGGCGTTTGGCCAGCGATGCGAGGTCCCGGCGCGCTTGCGGGCGGAATGCGGCGGGCAGGCCGGCATCCAGCGCTCTCTCACAGGTTGTGCGCGCACGGTTAGCATCGCCGCGGCGGTGCAGAAATCGAGACAAACCGAGCAGATCCAGGCTGTCGGTTTCTTCCATGGCAGCGCGTCCCACATCGAGCAGCGAATTAATCTTTCCGAAAAGGGCCGCCAGCCCGCGCAAATCCATTTGATTGTGCCGGACAACTCCGGCGAGAGGCTCCGCCGGGCCGCCGCGCAAATAATCGAAGTAATACTGCGGGATCATGGAGGAGGCCACGTCATTTTCGCGGTGCCAGCCGAGCCGCGGCGCGTCGAGGACGTGGCGCTCCAGCTCCACGAGGCGGACCGAGCCGAGGCGCAGCTTCCAGAGGGCGCGCGCGGGATGCAGAAGATCGAGGTGCGCAACCAAGCGCGGGACGGCAATTTTGCGTGTCATCGTGAAGCGGCTTTCGAGGAGCGGCCAATCAAAGGACTTCCCGTTGAAGGTAACCAAAACCGGCCGCTTCGCCACGCGGGCGGCGAGCTCCTGCAGAAGGGAATGCTCCTCTGCAAAGTCGCGCATAAAGAGCTGCTCGACTTGAAGGCCGCCAGCATCCCACCAAGCCAGGCCGATCAGGAATGCGTAGGTGCCCGTGCCGCCGGCAAGGCCAGTGGTTTCTGTGTCGAGAAACAGCCAATTCGCGGGGTCTTCGAGCACCGCGCGCGCACACTTTGGAAGTGAGACATCGCGGGTGCGCGAAAGCAATTCCAGCGCGACGGTAGAAGGTTCGACGAACTCCGGCGTGGAAAACCAGTTACTCACCGCGAGATGTTCGCCGAAACGATTCTTCGCGATACCGGCCCCAAGCTGTTTGGCCAGAGCGTCTTCTTCGTCCGGCGCACGTAGTGTGGCAGGCTGCGCCGCTCGAGGCCGCGCTGGTTTCAACGCTGCGAGACGAGAGAATTTGTCCAAGGATGCTGACATCTAGGCACACAGCCGGTCGAGGATGGCCAGCGCCGCTTCTTTGGCGCGCGGGGCGAGGTCTCCCGCGGGGCCGACACACGACGGGCAGCCCTGCTTGCAGGTACAGCCAGAGATCAATTCGCGCGTCTTGTGCACCAGCAAATCATGTACGCGAAAGAGCGGCTCGGAAAAACCGATGCCGCCGGGATAGGCATCGAAGAGATAAAGGTTTGGTTCGAAGAATTCTCTCGCATTCTCAGCGGCCACCTCTTCCATGCGAACGGGTGTGAATTGCTCGCTTTTCCCCTGGTCGGATTCACCTGGTGACGGTGGCCGCTCGCCGATGGCGGTGCCCAGGTCGCGGCGGTCACACATCAGCAGGAGCGTGGCGACGGATTCGAGGGCATGAAGCAGGCCAAACATGCCGCTCTGCCGCTCGCTGACTGTGAAGGGCAATGATTGCAGCAGTGGCCGTTCGAGGGTGATCCAGGACGAGGTGGTGTGCATCTCGTTTTCGGGGAGTTCGAGCTTGCCCGCGCCAACATTTTCATTGGTGAAGAATTTGATTTTCTTGAAACCGATGACTTGCGAACGGACGAGGACGTCGCCGTGAGAATGCGAGTGCGCAGGTCGATTGTTGCCTGTACTCGAGTTGAGATCCTTCGCTTCGCTCAGGATGACAGGCTCATCAGGGATTGGCGATCTTGCGTGCAGGGGCGCAGCATGCTGCGCCCCTAAAGAGGAAACTGAGTCACCGCCGGGTGTGGTGTCGGCGATTTCGAGAACCTGGACTTGTGTGTAACGGATGGCGTCGGTGTAGTAGTCGACGTCCACTTGTTTGACGTAGGCTTTGCGCTCTTTGAAGTCGAGATGCTCGACGTGGTATTGCTGCCCACCGTGAATGTAAATGGCTTTTTCGTGGACGCTGGTGAGCGCGCTGGGGAAGTCCACTTCTCCGATGACCTGGGGTGCGCCCGTAATATCGATAATCACGAAATTGTCACTGGTTACCGAGCGCAGACTTACGGTATCCGCGGGATATGCTTCGTGCGTCCAGTGATAGTTCTCGCCCGCGGGATGCAGAAAGCCGGCTTCTGCGAGTCGCGCGCAGAGGTCGGGGACATCGACCTCGCCGAATTTCTCGCGCGGTGCGATGGGCAGTTCGAACGCGGCGCACTTCAGATGATTGATGAGAATTTCCAGATTATCGGGCTGGATGAATGCGTGTTCCGGCGTATTGCCGAAGAAATAGTCCGGATGACGCACTATGAACTGGTCGAGCGGGGCCGATGAAGCGACCAGCACGGCGCAGGAGCTGCCGCTTCGGCGTCCAGCACGTCCGGCGCGCTGCCAGGTGGCCGCAATGGTTCCCGGGTATCCGGCCATGACCACGGTATCGAGCGAGCCGACATCGATGCCGAGTTCCAGCGCGCTGGTGGAAACTACGCCGCGGATCCTGCCATCGCGGAGGCCGCGCTCGATTTCCCGGCGCTCGTTCGGCAGGTAACCACCGCGGTAGCCTCTGATAGTCTCCGGTTTGCCCGGAAGGTGCGGGTTGGCTTGCTGCAGATAGGTCAGCAGAATTTCCGTTTGCAGCCGCGAATTGGAAAAGACTATGGTCTGCAGATCGTGTTTTAGAAATTCTTGCGCCACGCGCGAAGTTTCGTTGATGTAGCTACGGCGGATGCCGAGGGCGCGATTGACGACCGGCGGATTGTAGAAAACAAAAGTTTTCTCCGCGGCGGGCGCGCCATTGGCGCTGAGAACATGCACTTCGGCTTCCAGCAGACGCGAAGCCAACTCGCCGGGATTGGCGATGGTTGCCGAGCAGCAGATGAACTGGGGATCGCGGCCGTAAAACTGCGCAATACGGCGGAGGCGGCGCAGGACGTTGCACAGATGGCTGCCGAACACGCCGCGATAGGTGTGCAGCTCGTCGATGACGATGAAGCGAAGATTTTCGAAAAGGCGCGTCCACTTTGTATGGTGCGGCAGAATTCCGGTGTGCAGCATGTCCGGATTGGTGAGCACGATGTGGCTTTTTTCGCGGATGGCTTTGCGCGCGTCGCCAGGAGTATCGCCGTCATAGGTGAAGACGCCGAAGCGGTTGTCGAGCCGCTGGTTCAAGTCGTGGAGCTCGGCGAGCTGGTCCTGCGCCAGCGCCTTGGTTGGGAAAAGATACAACGCGCGTGCGTCGGAATTTTCAAGAATGGCGTGCAACACCGGCAGGTTGTAGCACAGCGTTTTGCCGGAGGCCGTGGGTGTGACGATGACGATATTCTTGCCAGCGTGAACAGATTCCGCTGCGTCGGCCTGGTGGCTATAAAGCTGACGAATGCCCTTGGCGGCGTAGGCGGAGCGCAGGTCGGCGTTCACCCACGCAGGAAACTCCGCCCATTGTGCCTCGCGCGCGGGGAAATGACGCACGGCGGTGAGAATTTCGCCCGTGGTGTCGCGCGCGGCGAAGGCATCAAGCACCTCGTGGACGCGCGTGATAGCGGTCGAGGTTCGGACCTGCTGGACGGCGAGGGATTCGGACATGGAACGAGCCTCCGGTAATTCGCCTTTTGTTCGCTCAGGCTAGCACGGGCTCAGGCACCATGCAATACCGATCTGGAGGCGTGTTCTTCGGCAGCTTTGGCGCTATCGATTGGCCCTCAGGCGGAGGATGAGGGCGGCACCTGTGAAAAAGAGGATGGCGGACGCGGTAAACGCCATTTGAATGGAAAAAGCGCTCCACAGGAAGCCGACCATCAAGCTGGAGACAAAATCGCCTACGGCATTGACGGCCGCGAGCGTGCCGAAGGCCATGCCGTGCTGTTCCCTGGGGACGATCTCAGCGGCGAGCGAGTCTTCTAGGGCCTCTTCGGTTCCGACGTAGAGTCCCGCCATCACAAAGATCAACGCCAGCAGCCAGAACGAGTGCGTGCCGGTGCAAAGCAAGATGGCAGTGAAACCAGCGAGAGCGTAACCCGCGGCAAGAACAACTTTGCGACTTGGAATATGGTCGCTCACCCAGCCGCTGAGATACGCGGAGCACGCATAAAAAACGTTGTGCAGCGTGTAGAGTCCAACCGCGAGACTAGCTGCCCGGGCCATCCCATGAGCGGGAGCAAGCATGCGCGAGGCGTACAGAATGAGCATGGTATGCGAAAAATCGCCCGCTCCGAATACACCTACTCCGATGAGAAATTTTCGGAAAGGGACGGGCAAAGCGCGCAGTCCGGTGAGAAAGGATTGCTGTTTGTGCGTGGCGATGGGCCGCTCGCGCACCAGCAGCCAGAAGGATGCGACGGCGATGAGTCCGGGAAGCAGCGTCCAGAGGAATACTTTGCGATAGGAGTGGCCGGTTAATTCCATGAGCCACAGCGCGGTGAGCGGGCCGGCGATGGCGCCCACGGTGTCCATAAGCCGTTCGAAACCGAAAGCGCGGCCGTACGCACTGGGCGGCACGTCGGCGGCGAGCAGCGCTTTTTTCGATGGCGAGCGCACACCACGGCCCAGCCAAGCCAGGGCGCGGCCAAAAAGTACGTGGTAAGCATGAGTGGCTAGGGCGAACGAGGCCGTGGCCAGCGCCGTAAACGCATAGCCGAAAACTGCCAACGGCTTGCGCTTTTTCAGACGGTCGGTGTAATGGCCAGCGGCTAGTTTCGCGAAGCTGGATAGGCCGTCCGATACTCCTTCAATCACGCCCAGCCAGGCGGGACCTGCGCCGATTGCGGCCAGAAATGCGGGCAGCACCGCCGTCGCGGTTTCATGGCTCCAGTCGCTAAACAGGCTGGTGAGGCCGACGCCGAGCACCGTGCGATTCAGCCAGGATTTGTTTGGGGGCGCGTCGGGCATCGAGAGAGTTTACAGTCTCGGACGGTTTTCACTTGAGCTGCGGAAGTTGAATTTCTTGTTCTCGCAGCTTAGCGATCGACCGGGGATCAAACACGGCGAGAACAAGCCTCCTGTCGCGTTCGTAGAGAATCCTTAACTCTCCTCCCGAGATAGATGCAACGTGAATCTGCCTCACATTAGTCGCCACCTCGACAATCCTCTTGCCAGGAGGGTCAAACAGAAGAAGTTTTCCCACGACACTCTCGGGAGGTTCTGTCGCCGACTTCACAAGAACGGCAGTAGCAGCAACACGCTTTGCGTTTGCGTCCTTTTCGTCGGTGATGTCTGACGTTTCCACTATGACGTGATCGTTGTCCGGGAGTAGCCAGCGTGCAGCCTTCTCGCCAGGTTCTATAAACAGAATGTTCCTCGTTTCCGAACTATAACCTCCGCTACTGAATTTGGTTTGGTCAGAGTTCCGCTGAAGGGAGGCGCGCATTACTTCCGTTCCTTCGACAACTGACGCGCGACCGAGTAGCAGATTGGAATTTACGTTCGGGCCAGCGACGGGAATTCCTGCGTCTGCCTCACGACTCCGAGCCGCCCGTGTCCCAAATTCCTGCACCAAGAGAGCGCCAATTCCAAACGTGACGGCCCCGGCCGCCACGAGAATAAGTACAGCGTTCACACGCCATAGATAGCGAAAGAACTTATGGGATTTCCCCATGTGGTTTATTATCTCCTTGCCGCGATGTGCGGAGTCCAGTGCTCACACATATTACAAGAGCGAAGTCCAGAGTTGCTACTTTCGATAAAATTATGGAGTGAATTAATTTCATCGGTTGGCACAAAGCATGTGAACGAGTGGAAAGTGATGACGGCAGTCACGAGTGTAGATTGCTGCGTTAAAGTCCACTTATTGCCAGCTTTGCCGCTTCCGGGATGGTCTTCATTTCTTCGCCGGCCGATAGAGAATCACGCGAACCTTTTCCAGGGTGATCAAGCCGCCATCGACCATCTCATCGAGCCGGGGGAGGATTTTCTCGATATTTTCCTGCGATTCGATGACTTCGACGATGATCGGCAGGTCCTGCGAAAGCCGCAGAAGTTTGTCGGTGTGATAGACGCTGGTTCCGCCGTAACCCGCGACCCCGCGCAGAACCGTGGCGCCGGACAATCCCTCTTTGCGCAGAAGTTCCACGATGGCTTCATGCAGCGGCTTGCCATGCCATTTATCCGATTCGCCGATGTGGATGCGCATCAGCGTGCGTTCGCCTTCGAATTTTTCGTGAGGCATAGGTAACTCCTAAAAACGGTTCGCCAATCGAATACCTACAACGGAAAGAAACAAGCCTGCCAGCACGCTGGCGGTGACATACGTTGTCGCGCGAAGCCACTCGCCATCTTCCATCATCTTGGCCGTCTCCCAGCCGAAGCTGGAGAAGGTGGTGTAGCCGCCGAAGAATCCTACGGCGATGGCCACGCGCCAGTCCGGCGAGATCACCAGTCGGTTCAGCGTAAACTGCCCAATCAGAGCGAGAAAAAAGCAGCCCGTCAGGTTGACCAGCAATGTGCCGTAGGGAAACGCGCTGCCGGCGCGGATTTGTACAATTCCTTGTAATCCGTAGCGCGCAAGCGTCCCGGCGGCTCCGAATAACGCAATCAATAGTATTCGCACGTCGCTCCCATCGAGCTACGAGGTCAGCACCGCTAGTTCCCGCACAAGTTTAGCCTGCCCGGCTCGCTCTCAGTAATGAAACTTATAGCGAACCTGCACGTAAATTTCGCGCTGGTTCAAATAGTGCGTACCGCCGAAAGTTTGGCTATTATCAAGCAGAACGCGGCGGTTGGCCACGTTGATCGCGTTGACGGCGACCGAAAAGCGCTCACCGAAACTCTTGCCGAGGGTCATGTCGAAAGTTGTATGCGGCAGGAGATGGCTTGGAGGCGGTGCGCCATTGGAAAAGCCCGACGCGTAGTAAAGGTCCGTCGAGGCATAGCTATGCCTCGGCAAAGTGAAATTGCCGCCGAAATGCAGGGTGTTGCGCTGGTCATGGTCCAGGAGGAAGTAGTCGCCGCCAGGCAGGGTGGAGGGTGAGTTGATCAGACCCCCGGTGATCCCGCCGGAGCCCTCGGCGATCTGGTTTGAATAAGTGAGGTAAACCTGGGCGCGATTCGCCAGCCGAGGTGAGCGCAGAGTCATCTCCCACCCGCGAATCCGAGCGCGCGCGATGGTAATCGGGAAACAAAGGCCCGAATTGAACAGGCAATTGTGATCGAAGAAATTTGTCGCGCGGGTGCGAAAAGTATCCGCGTCGATGGTCCAGCCCTGCAGAGGAATGGTCACGCCGAACTGGTGTTCTTCGTCGCGTTCGCCATGCAGGGGAATGAAGCTGAAATTCAGATTATTGACGGACTGGAGCAGCGGCCCAGACACCGTCAACAGAGGAGGGGCTTGATAGAAGCGGCCGTAGAAGCCCCGAAAAACCCACTTGAGTTTGGGGACGCGGACCGCTGCCCCGAAGCGCGGGCTGCTGGCATTTTCAACCACGCCGCCGGAGAAGTGTGTTTCTCGCAGGCCGGCGCTCAGCGTCAGCCAAGAGGTTGCGCGGAACTCCTCTTCGGCAAAGAGCGCCAGCATGCCGCCAGAGATGGCTTCGCGATCGGGAAAGCCGGTCAGGCTCTGCTTATTGAAAACTAAGTCGAAGAGTTGATGATCCTGCTGGCCGAACGCATAAACGCCGATGCGCGCGTTGTTGCATCCTTTGATGTAGGCAAGTGTGGCCTGGCCGCCTTCGTATTTAGAGCTCCGGTCGTCTGTTGTGGCCACCAGCCGGTCGTCGGGATTGCTCTCATACGCGGCTCGATTGAAGTGATAGAAAGGTGAAACGGTGAGCACGAGTCCGGGGTTGAAGGTGCGCACCCAAGAGAAAGTGGCGTACGCGTCGCTTTCGCGATTGGCGTCACGCAGAAAAGTCAATGGATTAGTCTGGGGGATATTGGGATCGTTGGGGTCGAATGGCACCTGGTAGAAGTCGCGGCGGAGCTGAGTAATGAAACGCAACTGGTCCTTGGCGTCCAGGTTGTAAATCAGCGAGGCGAACCCGCCGTAGCCATTGGCACGGTCGTGAATGACCGCCGAAGTGGGCGTCTGCAGGCCGAGATCGGTGCGGTTGCCGTTGGCGCTGGCGTAGTACGCGAAGCGATTTGTGTGGCTGCCGAAATTAATCTGATTGTCGGTTTGATAGAAATTGCCGAGGCTCGAGACCAGTTCTGCTTCGTTGTTGCGTTCAAACCCCGTGCGCGGCGCGGCATTGAATACGCCGTAGGTGCGATCGCCGAAATCCGCTGCGTAGCTTCCGCGCTGCGATTCCAGGACGTCGATATCCTTGGGATCGATCTGCGGGCCCAGATTGCTGGCGATATTCGTGTTGGGAATGGGCACGCCGTCGATGAGCCAGCTCACCTGGTGACCGCCGCGGATGTGAAGCTGGTCGTGGGTCAGGTAGGAGCCCGGAACATAGTTGGTGATCATGGCCAGGCTGTTGGTGCGCGATGCGCCGGGAGTCTGGCTGATCTGTTCACGCTCGACCAGCGTGGTGGGTGTAACGGATTCCGT
>JBGOTL010000061.1:0-22471 GCA_041476465.1 Candidatus Acidiferrum sp.
GCGAGCAGAATCCGCCGGCTGCGATGCCCGCAAACGTAGCGATGAGTCCGATTGAGCCGCGCACCGCTCCGACCGTTTCCTTCGAAAGACCGATGTCATGGTAGTAGGGATTCGACATCGGACCCATGATGAAGTCCGGCAACCGGTAGAGGCCGATTGCCGCTAACATCACAAACGCAAGCCAGCCATGTGCATGGAAGAAAGCGCTGAACGGTCCCACAACAGCGTCGAAGAAACCGCGCGGCGTCCAAAGCGGCGCTTCGCGCAGTTTTTCATCCATCACCGCATCCGCGCGCTCCGGTTCCTTCGCAAACCAGGTCGCGAACATTCCAACGGCCATACATGCGCCGTAGATACCGTAAGACATGCGCCAGCCCACGGCCGCTGCCACGATGAGGATAAGGGAATCCGTAGTCAGGAGCGCCAGACGGTAGCTGAACTGATAGGCAGACGCCAGGAGGCCTTGTTCTTCTCCGTCGTCTGCCGATTCAATTCGCCAGGCATCAACCACAATGTCCTGTGTCGATGACGCAAACGCGACGACGAGCGCAAAAGCGCCAAGCCGGGCGAGCCCGGCTTTCGTGCCAGTTCCGCCCATGGCGGCCAGCGCCAGCCCGACGACGATCTGCGAAACCATCATCCATCCGCGCCGATGTCCAAGCCGTTTAAACAACGGCAAGTCGACGCGATCCATCAAGGGCGCCCACAGAAACTTCAGCGAATAGGCAATGCCCACCCAGGAAAGAAACCCGATCGCCGTCAGGGAAGTGTGTTCATCGCGCAGCCAGTAGCCGAAGGTATTGCCGACCAGAAAAAAGGGAAGGCCTGAAGAAAACCCGAGCAACAACATCGAAAGCGTTTTGGGCCGCAGGTAATCGGCGATCCGATGCTTGTGCGGACTCACGCCTTCATTGTCTACCGGAGCCTCACGAAACTCAACCCTCCGACGGCGCGATCCGCCGCTTGCCCTCGTCGATGGGCTGCGAGCACTCCGGAAGGAATGGCGATCGCGGCACAGACCAGCGTCAGCACCAGCCAAAGCGCCGGCAGCGTGAGCAGGAATCGTTGCATGAGGTGGCGTGCCATTCCCGGTTTCTGTCTAGGAGTTTCCGGTTGCAGTCTTCCGCTGATTCAGAGCTTGCGCTGCGCCGGGCGCAGAATCGCCGGCATTCTGGACCGCAGGCAGCCGCTGAATTTTTACGCGAGCCACGCGCCGCCCATCCATTTCGACGACCGAGAAACGGTGTCCGCCGTATTCAAAACTTTCACCGCCCTTGGGGATAAAGCCGAGCTGGTCCAGCACAAAGCCCCCGACGGTGGCGTAGGCGGAATCTTCCGGCAGCGTGATGTTGTATTGGGTATCGAGATCGCGCACATTCAACGCCGCATCAAAGATGACTGCGCCATCCGCCAGCGTTAGCGGGCGCTCAACAACATCGAATTCGTCGTGAATCTCCCCAACCATCTGTTCGAGGATGTCTTCCATGGTCACCAGGCCCAGAATGCTGCCGAATTCGTCCACCACCATGGCCATGCCCACATGGCGCGCGCGGAGTTCCATCAGCAACTCGCTGGCGGGCTTCGTTTCCGGGACGATCAGTACCTCGCGCAAAACTCGGCGCAAATCAAACGGAGGAGGGGCTAGATTTTCTTCCAACCGCCGCTCCCGGTCCAAAAGAATCCACAGCATGTCTTTGATGTGCACAAAGCCGAGAACGTGGTCTTCCGAGCCGCGAAATACCGGGATGCGGGAACGCTGTGTGGCGGCAAACGCGCTCATCACCTCTGCCAGGGCCGATTCCACGGGCAGCGTGTGCATGTCCGGCCGCGGCACCATGATCTCGCGCACCTGCACTTGGGCCAATTCGATGGCGCTCAAAATGAATTTTTCTTCCCCCGGCGCGAGCAATCCTCTCTCGCGAGCCTGCTGGATCTGGATCTGAAGCTCTTCGGTGGAGTGCGCGTCGCTGTGGCTTTGTTGAGACATTACGCCGAAGGCCTTGACGATGACGGTGGAGACCCCATCGAGCAGGTCGATTGCCCAGCGAAAGGTGTTCAGAAACCAGTGAAAAGGCCGCGCGATGAGCAGCGCAACGCGTTCCGCACGCGCCAGACTGATGGTCTTCGGTACCAGTTCGCCGATGACCACATGCAGCGCGCAGAGGAGCGCAAAGGCCACGGTCAGAGCAAACGCATGGGATAAAATTGCTGTGCGCGTGCCAGCTTCTCCGGGCCAAATAGCCTGGAATCCTTTGGCGAGCGTCGCTTCGCCGAGCGCGCCGATGGCCAGGCTGGTCAACGTGATGCCGACTTGCACGCCCGAGACGACACGATGGAGATCGGCAAGCAACCCCTCTACGATCCGGGCACGCGCATTGCCCTTGGCGACGAGTTGCCGCACGCGCGATAGCCGCACCGCCACCAGCGAAAACTCCGCCGCGGCAAAAAAACCATTTAGCGCGACGAGCGCCAGTACCCCGATCAGCCTTACGACAAACATGACGCGTGGTCTTCCCCCCTGCGGCATTGTAGCAGCAGAGTGCGGCGATGCGCCGCTCCGTTGCCTGGCGCGCCGTCGTGCAAGTTGCACCGGCTAGAGTGCTCCTCTAAACTCGATGCCTGGCATAAGTCAGCGGGAGAAACCTTGCGCGCCCTTCTTCGTTTTCTGTTTTGGATTTTCGCGATCCTGGTAATTGCGGTAGGTGCAACGCTATGGTGGTTCGTCTGCCGGCCGCTTCCCCAACTCGACGGTGTTGCTTCCCTTCCCGGCCTGCAAAAGGAAGTTACCCTGGAGCGCGACAATTGGGGCGTCCCGCATATCCGCGCTGGTTCCCTGGAAGACATGGCCGAAGCCCAAGGCTACGTGATGGCGCAGGACAGGCTTTGGCAGATGGATCTGCTGCGGCGCGGCGCGCGCGGCCAGCTTTCTGAGATTGTCGGGCCGGGAGCGCTCCCTCTCGACAAGGAATATCGCACACTGAATTTCGGCCGCGCCGCGGAACGCGACGTTCTACTCCTGGACCCGGACTCTCGCAGCGCCATGGAAGCGTACTCTCGCGGCGTGAATCGCTTTATCGAACAACACCAGGGGCGGCTCCCTGTCGAATTCTCCCTGCTGCACTACCAGCCACAACCCTGGCAGGCGTCCGATTCCCTGGTGATTGCAGCTTATATGTATCAGACGCTGACGAATACCTGGGGAGAAGAGCTCAACCGCGCCAAGGTGACTGAGCGCGTTGGCCCCGATCGCGCGAAAGAGCTCTTCTCTGAAGAAGCCTCGATGGACCACTTCGTTGTGGGCGATCCAGACGTTTCCAAGGATGGCGCGCAGCACTCTCGCGCGGAAACCGACGAAGAGGATGACGACGATATGCAAGCGGACGACGTCCTTAAGGCGAGCGGTGATGTGCAGGATGGGCCAGGCGCGAAAAACATCACAGACTTATCCACCGTCCTCTGGCCATCGATCCGCGGCTGGCTGGCGGATACGCGGCGCGACATCCGCCACGGCCTGGGCAGCAACAATTGGGTCGTCAGCGGCGCGCACACGGCAACGGGCAAACCACTTCTGGCAAATGATACGCATCTCGATCTGACCATTCCGCCCATCTGGTACGAAATTCACCTCACCGCACCCGGTTGGAACGTAAAGGGGTTTACGCTGCCCGGCGCACCGCTTGTAGTCATTGGCCATAACGATCGCATCGCCTGGGGTTTCACCAACAACGGTGCAGACGTGCAGGACCTCTATATGGAAACGTTTAATCCTGCTGCCCCGGACGAATACCTCGCGAACAAATCCTGGAAGAAGGCGGATGTATATGACGAAGTGATTCACGTCAAAGGGCAATCCGACGTGCACATGCAGCTGGTCGTCACGCGGCACGGAGCCATCGTTCGCCGCGAGGGCGGCAAGGCTTATGCCTTGCGCTGGACGGCGACCGAACCAGGGGGCTTGGCCCACACCTACAATTGGGTGGGTCACGCGCAGAACTGGGATGAATTCCGGGACATCATGAAGCGTGTGTGGGGTCCCGGGCAGAATGCAGTTTATGCCGACGTGGACGGCAATATCGGCTACGTCATGGCCGCGCGCGTACCCATTCGAAAGAAAGGCCATGGCGAGGTGCCCGTGCCCGGGGACACCGACGACTATGAATGGACGGGCTATATTCCGTTTGACCAGCTTCCCCAATCGTTCAATCCGGAGAGCGGGCTGATCGTCACCGCAAATGCCCGTGTCGTTGGACCAAATTACAAACCTTACCTGACCGACCGCTGGGAAGACCCGTATCGAACGGCGCGCATCTACGATCTGCTGCACGACAAACACGATTTGCGCCCCGCGGACATGCTGAAGGTGCAGACCGACACATACAGCTATCCGCATGCGTTTCTTGCCGAGCAGTTGTCCGCGGCTGCAAAGATTGCGAAACCAAAAGACCTGCGCGCTCAGAAGCTTATTGATGGATTGAAAGACTGGAATGGCATTGCCGACGCGGATTCCCCGGAAGTTTCGTTTCTCGAAGCGATCCGGCTCGTCTCTCTTGAATTGCTCCTGGAGCCATATCTTGGGAAGCACGCTAAGTTGTACGAGTGGCGGGAAACCGCCTTTCTGCAAAAGATATTGACGGGGCGCCCGGCAAAGTGGCTGCCACCCGCATACAAGAACTACGACGAACTCCTGGCGGTTGCCGCGGACTGCGCGGTGGCGAAGCTCGCTGAGGAAACCAAGAGCGAGCGCATCGAAGACTGGCCCTGGAAGCGTTTCAATTCGCTGGACATGCTGCATCCGCTCGGCCGTGAAGGACTGCTCAAGCACCTGTTGAGCATCACCGGCCGGCCGCAATCCGGCACCGACTACAGCACCCGAGCCGCCTCAACGGATCACGGCCCAGCGATGCGCTTTGTGGCCAATCTCGCCGATTGGGACAACTCCATTTTGCTGATTCCCGCGGGACAATCCGGCCAGCCCGGCAGTGAGCATTACACCGACCAGTTTTCCTACTGGTACGAAGGGAACCCGATCTTTGCACCCTTTAGCGACGCTGCGGAAGCCAAAACCCGCAAGCACACGCTGATACTCAAGCCGGGGTCCTGAGTTCCGGCACGGCTGCAGCCTGAACTCCCCGAAGCTGGACACGCACCGCTTGCATAAAGCGATTGTTTCCGTTCTCCGGCGTGCTTTAGAATGCAGTCTGCATCAGGGCGCCCTACAGCCGGTCCACTTACGGTGGTATGAGCTGCCAAGGATAGACGTGAGCATAAGAGGATACAGGCCGATCGCGTGAATACACCTCCCACCAAGAAACCAGAACCACCCAAGAAGCCTGATTTCGAGCGCTCGCTGGCGCGCCTGGAAGAAGTGGTGCGCCGCCTGGAAAGTCCCCAACTGTCGCTCGACGACGCTATGAAACTTTTCGAAGAGGGTGTTGCTCTTTCCCGCGAGTGCCAGAAGCAGCTGGAAGAAGCCGAAGGCCGCGTGGAGATTCTGCTGAAGAAAGCCGATGGAAAACTCGCGGCTGAACCATTCCATCCCGAATCGGAGAGCGAATCATGACCTGCTCGCGCCGCGCCCTGCGCGCTGATTCCTTTCCGCGATGAAGCTACCCGCTTTTTTCGAAGAAGATCGCCAGGTGGTCGAAGCAGCGCTCGAACTCCTGATGCCGGCGCTGAGCGCGCAACCGCCTTCCATCCATCAAGCCATGCGCTACAGCGTCTTTGCGGGTGGCAAGCGCATTCGTCCCATTCTGTGCCTTGAAACTGCGCGCATTTTCTCGAGCGATGTGACACCAGCGCTGCATCCTGCCTGCGCCATCGAGTTCATTCACACCTATTCGCTGATCCACGACGACTTGCCTGCTCTCGATAACGATGACCTGCGCCGCGGCAAGCCTACGTGCCACAAAAAGTTTGGTGAAGCGATCGCTATCCTGGCGGGCGATGGCCTGCTTACCCTGGCGTTCGAAACCATCGGCGCCGCGCCCGTGGCCGCAAGCCAACGGGTTGCGATCTTGACCGAAGTGGCCGGCGCAGCGGGCACGGTGAATGGTATGGTAGGCGGCCAGGTGGCGGACCTCGAAGCCGAAGGCCGGCCCGTTGCGCCGGAGATGCTCGAATACATTCACCGTTCGAAAACCGCGGCGCTGATCCGCGCCTCGATTACTGCCGGAGCGCTCTGCGCCGGAGCTGGCGCCGAGGATGTCGCACGGCTGCGGCGTTTCGGGGAAACCATCGGCTGGGCATTCCAGGTGACCGACGACATTCTCGACGTCGAAGAGTCTTCCGCCGCGCTGGGGAAGACCGCCGGCAAAGACATCGAGCAGCAGAAGGCCACCTATCCAGCCGTTTATGGCCTCGAGCGCTCTCACCAGATCGCCAGCGAACTGGCGAGCAAAGCGATCAATGAACTCGCCGCCTATGGCCAACAGGCCGCGCTCCTCCGCGAGGTTGCCGATTTTCTTGTTTTGCGCCGCACCTGACGCGCTCAAACACATCATGAAATCCAAGCCAGGCAGCAAGCGGCTCGACCTGCTCCTCGTCGAGCGGGGCCT
Source organism: Candidatus Acidiferrum sp. (assembly GCA_041476465.1). Taxonomy (GTDB): domain Bacteria; phylum Acidobacteriota; class Terriglobia; order Acidiferrales; family UBA7541; genus Acidiferrum. Next base: position 6,555 of record JBGOTL010000061.1, read on the forward strand.
TGCGGAGAATCAACCTAAAGCTCAGGCCATGATTCTCGCCGGAGAAATTCAGGTGCGTGGCGCGCGCGCGGATAAGGCCGGAACGCTGATTGCGGAAGACGCGCAAATCGAAGTCACCAGCCGGCTGCAGAAATACGCCAGCCGGGGTGGCTTCAAACTCGAGGGCGCGCTGGCGGATTTTTCCGTGTCTCCCGCCGGGAAAACTTGCCTCGATCTCGGTTCCTCGACGGGTGGTTTTTCGGACTGCCTGCTGCAGCATGGTGCGGCTCGCGTCTACGCTGTGGACGTGAACATCGACCAGATCGCCTGGAAGCTCCGCGAAGATGCGCGCGTCACTCTGCTCAAACGCAACGCGCGCGTACTCCGGCGTGATGATCTTCCGGAAGCCGTCGATCTGGTCGTTGCCGATGTATCTTTTATATCCGTCAGCAAAATTCTAGCCCCGGCGGCAGCCCACGCAGAGCCGGGAGCTGATTTGCTCATCCTCGTCAAACCACAGTTCGAATTGCCTCGCGAGCAGGTTGGAGAAGGTGGCATCGTAAAAGAAAAGTTTCTCCACGAAAAAGCAGTCGAAAGCGTCCGCGCTGCCGCGCAAACCGCTGGGTTGGAATGTCTGGGAGTACGGCCCAGCAGGCTGACCGGCGCGGAAGGCAACCAGGAATATTTTCTTCACGCTAGAAAAAAGGCGCTGGAGTAGAATTCCAATAACACATGGAACCAAGCTCACGGTTTACAACAGTCGGCATCATATCCCGGCCCCGGCGTTCGAATTTGCGGACCGTGATTCCACCGCTCCTGAAGTGGCTGGAGGCCCGGGGCATCCGAACGATTTACGACGCAGAAACGGCAGGCTCGCTGCAAGAAGGAGCCAGCGGGCTGACGCGCCATCAGGTTGCCGAACAAGCGCAATTCCTTCTCGTGCTGGGCGGCGACGGCACGCTGCTCTCTGCCGCGCGGGAAGCCGCGCCTCGGGGCATCCCCATTTTGCCGATCAACCTGGGCGGCCTCGGATTTCTCACCAGCTTTACACTTAGCGAGCTCTATCCAACGCTGGAAGACACCCTCGCGGGGCGATATTCCATCAGCGAGCGCGTGATGCTCCAGGTGCAGCGAGTTGCAGGCGACAAGGTTCTGGATCAGCAAAATGTCCTGAATGACGCGGTGGTCAATAAGGGTGCGCTGGCACGCATGATCGAGATGGAATTGTCGATTGATTCGAAATTTGTCTGCCGGTATCGAGCGGATGGCTTGATCGTCGCCACGCCCACCGGATCAACTGCTTATTCGATGTCCGCCGGCGGCCCCATCGTTCATCCCAGCGTCGAGTCACTGATCATCACGCCCATCTGCCCGCATACCCTGAGCGACCGGCCGCTGGTCGTGCGCGATACGTCCTTAATTGAGATCAGACTGACCGCAAGCGCGGAGTCGGTCTTCCTGACTCTGGATGGACAAACTGGGATTCCCATGCAAACGGACGACCGCATCCGCATCACCCGCGCGACGGATCGCCTGAAACTGATACAACCGCCGCAGAAGTCCTATTTTGAAATCTTGCGCAACAAGCTGAAGTGGGGTGAGCTGTAGTTTCTCCGCCCGGCTGTGCAATTTCGACTTTCACGCTGCGGCAAATCAGGCCAGAACATCTCCACGCAGAAGATCCGCAAGTGTTTCTCGGCGGCGAATGAGGCAGCAGCGCCGGCCTTCCACAAGCACTTCAGCGGGGCGGCATCTCGCGTTGTAATTGGACGCAAGGACCATGCCATAAGCGCCGGCAATCCAGATGGCGAGCACCTCTCCCGGTATTACCGGGCCGAGAGGCCAATCACGCAGAAAAGAGTCTCCAGACTCACAAACGGGTCCCACAATATCCACTCTCTGCCTGGTACTTGCGTTTCCCGCGCGGTCCTGCGTCACGCGCGTGATCGGGTGGACCGCGTCATACAGCGCGGGCCGCAGTAAATCATTCATCGCCGCGTCAACGACGACGAATGTCTTGCCACGGTTCTGCTTGGTGCGAATCACCCGTGTCAGAAGCACGCCCGCCGGGGCGATCAGCGAACGGCCCGGCTCAAGCAAAAGATGTACACCGAGGGGCTTGACGATTTTCGCCACCATTTGCGCATACGCCTGCGGAGAAGCGGGTTTCTCGCTCGTGTAGCGCACGCCGAGGCCTCCGCCAAAATCGAGATACCGTAACGCGATTCCCTCGCCGCGCAATTCCCGGACGTAACCCGCCAGCCGGTGCAACGCCCGGCGAAACGGGTCAAGGCTCACAATCTGCGAACCGATGTGGGCGCTGATTCCCTGCCAGGAAATCCACTTCGATTCACGATGCGCAAGATACAAACGGCGCGCCGCATTCCAATCCAAGCCGAATTTATGCTGATGATGGCCCGTGGAAATATGCGGATGGCCGCCCGCCTGCACATCCGGATTTACCCGGATCGAGACTCCCGGGATAGCTCCGCCCCGTGACACATGCCGCGCGGACTCTTCCAGCAGGGTCTCCAGCTCGGAGTCCGACTCGATATTAAACAGCAGAATTCCCTGGCGGCCTGTTGGCGACGCACGATAGCGCAAGGCTTGGCGAATCTCTTCGCGTGTCTTGCCCACGCCGGAAAAAACGATGCGTTCGCCAGGGACTCCAATCTTCCGCAGTTGCGCTAGTTCGCCGCCCGAAACGATATCGAAGCTGCTACCCAGTTTCGCTAGGTGTTTCAAGATCGAGAGGTTGCCGTTGGCTTTCACGGCAAAACACAGCGTGTGAGGAAGCGCACCCAGGCCCCGGTCCAATCCGCGGAATCCATCCTCGATCGCGGCGCGGCTATAAAGATAGAGAGGCGTCTCGAATCTCTTCGCCGCGTCGGTGAGGCAAACCCCCTCGCAATTTACCTCTTTGCTGCGCCGGGAGCCGGCTTTCGAGGACTTCCACGAAAAATGCCGGAGATATTCCACGGGATCGACGAAGGAATGCTTCCCGTGTGATTTAGGAGAGTGGCTGCTCATCTCACCTTAATGACCACCAGCGTGCGGTCGTCGAAAAGCGCAGCGCCGTTGGAGAACCAGTCGACTTCGCGCAGGATAAGGTCCGCAAGCTCGGCCGCCGCAATTTCATGATGTTGCTCGATCAATTTCCGCAAGCGTTCTGTCCCGAAGAATTGGCCTTCGCGATTTGTGGTCTCCGCGATTCCATCCGAGTGGAACACGAGAATGTCTCCCGCATCCAGCGAGACTCCCCATTCGTCGTAACTCACCTCTTCGAAAATCCCGAGTGGAAAACCCGTCAGCTCGATCTTGCCGCAGCGGCCTTCCTTATATAGAAGTGGCTGAGACTGTCCGGCATTCGCCACGCGAAGCTTGCGGCGCCCCTTCTGCCAGGTGGCGAAGCAGGCGGTCATAAAGCGCCCGTCAATAAGCCGTTCGCCTATTATTTGATTCATTTTGCTGAGCATTTCCGCGGGTTGCAATTTTTGCGGAGCAAGACTCCGCATGATTCCGATCGCCACCGCCCCGTAAAGTGCCGCTGCCGTGCCTTTGCCGCTCACGTCGCCCAGCGCGATTCCCAATTGTTGCGGCCCGTAGCGCAGGAATTCGTACAGATCTCCACAGACTTCGCGGGCGGAAAGATACCGCGCCGCCATCTCCAGACCATAATCTTCCGCCGGCACGGGCTGCAGCAATGCGCCCTGAATGCGCTTTGCCGCTTGCAGGTCGCGCTCCAGCCGCGCCTCATCGCGCGCCACCTGTTCGTACAAACGCGCGTTCTCCAGTGATACGGCCAGGTTCGCCGCGAGAATCGAGAGCGTTTGTACGTGATCTTCGGTGAAGTAATTCAGCTGCGGACTTTCCAGATCGAGCACGCCGATCACCTTTCCTTTGTGGATCATGGGAATCGAAAGCTCCGACCGCGTCTCCGGATTCACCATGAGGTAGCGCGGGTCCACCGTGACATCGGGAACAAGCACGGGCTCCCGCAGTGTCGCGGCCGCGCCCACGATGCCTTCGCTAGCCGCTACGCGAAATTTTCCCTGCACGTGATGCCCGTGCTTTACGTCCAGGCGGTGACGAAAGACCTTCTGTTCCTCGTCATAGAGCATGATGCTGAGGATCTGGTAGTCAATCACACGCTTAATTTGCTCGGCGGCGCGGCGAAGCAGCTCCTCCACATCCAGGATGGAGCTGGTCTCCCGGCTGACTTCATTCAACAACAGCAGCGTTTCCGCCTGCGAGCGAACGCGCTGAAAGAGACGCGCGTTTTCGATGGCCACGGCCAGCCGGCTCGCCAGTCCCGTCAGAAGGTTCTGCTGCTCGCGAGTGAAATAATTGAGGTGGCGGCTCTGGATGTCCAGCACGCCGATGCACTTCCCTTGCAGCAGAAGAGGCACGGCAAGTTCCGAGCGCACACTGTCAATGGCGTTGATGTAGCGCGGATCCTTCGATGTGTCGCTGACGCGCACGGGCTGCCCCGTTGCCGCGGCAGTTCCCGTGATTCCTTGCCCAAGGGGCACGCGCAAATTGTCGGCCAGGCCCGGCGAGTAGCCAATGGCAAAGCGGTGCTTCAGGTAACTGCCATCTCCCTCCAGCATGAGCACGCCGAAAATTTCGTAATCAATGTGGCGCTTGATGAGCGCGGCCGCCCTAGCCAGCACTTCGTCCAGATCCAGCGAGGCGTTGACCTCTTCGCCGATTTCAGCGAGTGTCGCGAGGACCTCGCTGGAAACATCGGCGCCGCTGCTTGTCGCAACAGATTCTTTTTGTGATTCGATGAAGTCCATGAAGTCTGATTATTATAGCAGGCGGCGAAAGGAACGCCCTCGCTGGCCGCATCCCTGACTAAAAAAACCTGAGCCGCTGGCCCCGCTCAACTTCCCTTCATTTTTCGGCCACGGCCAAGTTGCAGGATGCTCACATCCTGCAAATTCCGGTAGCGTTCGTCATAATCCAGCCCGTAGCCGACCACGAATTCGTTTGGGATCGTGAAGCCGGCGTAATCGGCGCGCACCTTGGCAATCCGCCGCTCCGGCTTATCGAGCAGCACTGCAACGCGCAGATTTTTTGGATTGCGCTGCGCGAAGACACCAAGCAGATACTGTAGCGTCAGTCCGGTGTCGAGAATATCCTCCACCAGAAATACCGTCTTCCCTTCGATGCTGACGTCCAGATCCTTGGCCAGCTTTACCTGCCCGGAGGTCTGCGTCCCCTTGCCGTAACTCGAAACCGCGATGAAATCGAAGGAGACCTGCCCGCTCAACTGGCGCGCGAGGTCCGACAAGAAGAAAACCGCGCCTTTGAGCACCCCGACCAGGTGCAGCGGTTCATCTGGGAAATCACGGCGAATTTCGCGAGCCAGTTCCTTGATTCGCTTCTGCACCCGGCTCTTGGGGATCAGCGTTTGCACAGTTTCCCCAGGCACGTGCCCCGCATGCAGCTTTTTTCGTGTGCTCATGGGCTTCCTTGTGACCGAACGGGGACTCTAGCGCATCCCATGATTCCCCGGCAAGAGCGCCGGTCTTGCATACACACATTGCCGCAGAAATGAAAGTGACACTGCTCTCCGCGGTCGTCGACGTGGACGGGCACTTGGAGAGCGGTCTCGCCTGCGCTATTGTACTGGCAGACGAGGAGACTCCGATGGCCGAAACGAACCCTATACGGATTCCGGATCGTTCCATTTAGCCTTGGCTGCGCGGCCATTGCTTCGATCTCCCCGCACTGCATGAAGCAGTTCTTCACTCCATGCAGCATGCTATGGAAGATATCCACAAATGGTGCTCTTCATTGTCGCGGGATGCATTGAACACACGGCCCGGCGGCATCGCGCCGGTTTCCTTTCATATCCGGCACATCGCTCGCAGCGTGGACAGGCTGCTTACTTACGCGGAGGGCAACCAGCTCGATGACGAACAGCTCAAGCTTTTGAAAACAGAGCTGGAGTCGGACGCGGCACCTGAGGAACTTTTTTCAGAATTCACTTCCACACTTGAGAAGTGTTCCGCCCGTATTTTTTCGCTTGCAACTGTTTCGGCCGAACTTCCGCGCTCGGTCGGCCGGAAGCAGTTGCATTCAACGGTTGGCGGGCTGCTTGTCCACGTAGCCGAACACACCCAGCGCCACGTGGGCCAGGCGGTGACCACCGCAAAGATTGTGCAATCGCAGCGAAATGAATAGTCTATACGGCAGGAGAATCGGCCATGAACAACCAGGAGGGACGCATGAATCGCAGATCGTTTATCAACAAGACGGCGACGGTATTAGCCGGGGGCGCCGCGTTCAGCGGCACGGCATTATCCTACGAGCGAATTCTTGGCGCGAACGACCGCCTTTCGCTCGGTCACATCGGAATTGGCAGCCGCGGAACGGAGCTGGACATGATCGCCGCGCAACTCCAGCACAGCCACAACGCTGAAATGACCGCGGTATGCGATTTATGGTCGGTCAATCGCGAAGCAGCGCGCGCGGCCAACGAAAAGTACTACGGGCGTTCTCCACGCGCGTTGCCTAATCTTGAAGAGCTGCTTGTGCTCAAGGATGTCGATGCCGTTCTGATTTCCACGCCGGAGCATTCGCACTCGCCGATCCTGCAACTCGCGGTCGAGGCCGGAAAAGATGTTTATGTGGAAAAGCCCATGGGCAATGTTCTCGCGGAGGTGAAAGCCGCGCGCGACGCCGTTCTCTCAAGCAAGCGCATCGTCCAGGTCGGAACGCAGCATCGCAGCGAGCCATATCCAAAACTCGCGCATGATCTGATTCAGAGCGGCGCGCTCGGCGACATCAGTAAAGTGGAAATCGCCTGGAATTACCATGGCCCGCGGTGGCGCGGACGAGAAGAGGTCGCACATCTCCGCGAAGCCGACACGGATTGGAAGCGCTGGCTGATGAACAAGCCTTTCCGTCCGTTCGATCCTCGCCTGTATTTCGAATTCCGTCTTTACAAGGATTTTTCCAGCGGTATTTCCGATCAGTGGATGAGTCACGGCATTGATCTCCTCCACTGGTTCATGGACGATCACTTTCCGCGCTCGGTGGTTGCTCATGGCGGAGTTTTCGCTTGGCGCGACGGCCGCGAAAACCCAGACACCTTTGAAGCCCTGCTCGAATACCCCAAAGGCTTTCTGGTCAGCTACTCCACCAGCTTCGGCAATGATGCCCCCGGCTTCACACGCTATATGGGCAAGAAGGCCACGCTATTCAACCACGGCGGCGAAGGCAGCCCCCGCTACCAAGTCATCGAAGAAAAAGGAAACCACGAAGACAATCAGGAAATCGACAAGCAGCGCAAAGCTCATTACTTGCTCCTCCCGCAGGACAAAGAGCTGCCTTCCACCGGCATCGACGATATGTCCACCGGGCACATGGCCAATTGGTTCGATTGCCTGCGCTCTCGCCAGCAGCCGCACGCCACCGTCAACGATGGCTTCGCTCAGTCCGTGGCCTGCATCATGGCGGTGCAGTCGTATTGGTCCGGCAAGAAAATGTATTGGGATGCCAGCAAGGAAGAAATTACCGAGCATGCTCCGGCATAGCGCTCACCGGACGGCGATCAGAATTCGCCGCGCTTCAGTTCGCCCATCAGGTAGTCACAGGAACGAACGCACAGCGCCATAATCGTCAGCGTGGGATTCTGGCATGGATTCGATGTAAAGCTGGACGCATCCATTACAAACAGGTTCTTGACGTCGTGAGTCTGTTGAAATTGATTTAATACTGATTTCTTGGAATCAGTACCCATGCGCGCGATGCCCGCTTCATGCAGCGCCCAGCGCGGCGCGGACGGCCGCGCATAGGTCTTGATATTCCTGGCGCCCGCGGCTTCCAGCAACTCCCCGGCGGAGTCCCCAATATCCTTGATCATCGCTTCTTCGTTACTGCCGTTGGACATATGAATTCTCAGGATGGGGATTCCATATACGTCCTTCACCTCGCGGTCAATTTCCACGAAGTTATCCCAACGCGGCAGAACTTCGCCAAATCCCGTGATCTCCAGCCCCACCCGCGCTTCGCGAACAGCTTTCTTATACGCGGGGCCGAACCCCGCGGCATCCCAGTTGAACTCCACGCTGGATTCACCTTCATATCCATAACCCCGCAGAAAATTCTTTGCAGCTGGCCCCTTCTTGGTATTACGGAAGCGCGCGACGTAAATTCCCACCGGCTTCACCGGCGCTCCATAACTCGGCTTCGCATCCGCATCCGGAAACTCGCCGCTGCCGCCGGCGCTCCGCACGTGCGCGGTCAAGTAGTGCCCCAGCGCACCGCTGGTGTTCGCCAGGCCGCCCGCATGCTCCGGCGTTTCTGAATTGAACAAAATGCGCACCGACTCCTGCGCCTGCGCGCACAAAATGACCGCGCGTCCATAAATTTCGCGCGCCTCTTTTGTGTTCCGGTCAATGTACAGAACGCCCCGCGCGCGGTTGGTGCCCGGATCCATCAAAACCTTATGCACCATGGCGTTCGTGATTAACGTGCAGTTTCCTGAACGCAGCGCGTCGGGAACCGTCGTAAACGCCGAATTGAAGTAAGAATGTGTGATGCACCCGCGTTCGCATGGACCGCAATAGTGGCAGGCCGCGCGGCCATTCTGTGCCCGGGTCAAGTTTGCCGAGCGCGCCAGCGTGACCGTGCGCCCCAGCTTTTCTTTTACGCGATTCCGGAAAATAGTTTCCTGGCAAGTCAGCGGCATGGGTGGCTGAAACTGTCCATCCGGCAGCTCTTCCAGGCCTTCCGCCATTCCGGTCACGCCGACGTATTTCTCCACCAGGTCGTAATACGGCTCCAGATCCTTGTAGCTCAGCGGCCAATCTTCCCCATAGCCGTCGTGTGACGCAGCCTTCAAATCCCAGTCGCTGAAGCGCAAGCTGACGCGCCCCCAAACGTTTGTGCGGCCTCCGACCATGCGCAACCGGCCCATCCAGTGAAATGGCTTGTCAGCAGGAGTGGTATACGGCTCCTCAATGTCATTGCAAAACCAGTCGGAAGTGTATTCGTTGCAGACATCAAATTTGGATTGTATCGGCCGGGTCTTCCGAAGGATTTCCGGAGCCATGTTGCGATACTTCAGTTCGAATGCCGGGGTATGCTCGGAAAAATTCTTGTTGGACTGCGGGCGCCCTGCCTCCAGCAGCGCCACCTTTAGCCCGGCCTCGGCCAAGCGTTTCGCGGCCCACCCGCCGGACGCGCCGGAACCCACTACCACCACGTCAAATGGCTGCTTCGTCTGCTCACCTAAAAAGTTCATCGTCAGCCCACCGAGAAGATGCCCGTTCAAATTACAACCGCGCGCATGCTACCATGCTAACATCACAACGCAAAATCAAGGGGCGGCTTAAGCATCATGAGCGCAACAGGCAAATTGCCATCGCAGGATCATCCGCCAGCGGCAAGTTCCGTGGTGTCGCGCCGTGAGCTTCTAAGAAAAATGCTCCTGGGAGCTGGCGTGGGCGCCGCATGGCCTTTCGTCGCCGCCTCTCATCCCATCCACAAACATCTGACCAACGCGGATACCCTGGCCCGGGCCGATGCTTCGCTCGCAGCGGCCGACTGGAAGCCGCAGTTTCTGAGTTCACAGCAAAGCGAAACCTTGCTCGCCTTGTCGGAAGCCATCGTTCCAGGATCGGCCAAAGGCAATGTTCATCGCTTCATCGACTTGTTGCTCACCGTCGACACACCGGAAAATCAGCGAAGCTTTGTGCATTCGCTGAACGCCATGGACCAAGAGGCCGCGTCGCGCTGGGGAAAAGCCTTTCCATTGCTTGGCGCGGAACACCAGAAGCTGCTGCTTACGGATGCTTCAACCAAAGATAGTCTTCGTCAGGAAGGCAAGGAAGACTCCTCGGGAAAGCAGCAGCCCCTCAACCTGCGCGATCACTTCGAAAACCTGAAGGGCTGGATTTCAGGCGCTTACTATTCTTCCGAAGCCGGAATGACGGAGCTCGGCTGGACCGGCGACCGCGCCTTCGAAACTTTTCCCGGATGCACCCATCCGGATAACCACTCTTGAGCGCTGACCCGCTCTGCCAGGGAGATTTTCTTGTTCCAGGTCCTGAAGAGCGCGTTACTCATCGTCAGCGCGCTGATTCCCATCGTAAATCCGCTCGGCGGGAGCCCCATCTTTCTCGCCGTCACCCACGAGTACTCCAATGCCGCTAGAAAACTATTGTCGCGGCGCATTGCGCTGAATAGCTTCTTCCTTCTCGTCGCTTCTTTTCTGATTGGAACTTACATCCTCGCGTTTTTTGGCATCTCGCTTCCTGTGGTTCAGGTGGGCGGTGGATTGATCGTGGTTTCCACCGGCTGGACCATGCTGAAACAACGAGACGACGACCATCGCGGCGATGTGCAGAAAAATGTCAACCCGCTCGACGTCTTTCGAAAGGCTTTTTATCCCTTGACCCTGCCGCTCACCGTCGGCCCGGGGTCCATTTCCGTGGCCATCACCCTGGGCGCCAACGAGCCGCATGGCTTCGGCGTGCATTATCTCTCCATCGTGGGCGCGGTCATTGCCTCCGCGTTGGTCGCCGTCAGCATCTATCTTTGCTACGGCTTCGCCGATCGCCTGGCGCAGCTCCTCGGCGCGAGCGCCATGAGCGTCATCCTGCGACTGTCATCCTTCCTGCTGGTTTGCATCGGCGTGCAAATTCTTTGGAACGGCGCCAGCGCGCTGCTTGCTTCCCTGCCCGCCGTTCCTCGCTGACGAAACAATGTAAACGCCGGACTTCAGTCTGGCGTTTCTTGATCTTGTAGCGGCGGGCATTCCCCCGATGTGTGGGGGTCCCGACGGTTTGTGTCGGGAAGCTCGGCATCTTTCGCCTCTGCCTTTGTAGGGACCCCGACCGGGTCAGGGCAATTGGGAAGCTCGCGTCTAAGCGCTCGCTGCGGCGTTCTCGAGCGGAATGGCGTTTTTATTTTGTGTCAGCCACATCCTAAAGTCTTGCAAGGAAGGGTTCAGGCTCCGGGCAAAGTCAGGTTTGCGCATCCCGCAAAAGTAATCTTCAAAATCGCGCTTGAATTGAAACATGTTGCCCAAATCCTCGGCGCCCGGGAAGCCCAACCCGCGGTAAACCTCCGGCGTCACGCTGTTGTATCTGACTTCCTTCCCCAGCACTTCGGAAAAAACAGCAGCCATTTGCGTGCCCGTCAGATTCTCGCCTGAAATCGCGACGGTCTGGCCAATGAACTCATCACCCTCCTTGAATATGCCGTAGGCGCATTTGCCTATGTCCTCGGCGGCGATGCCCGGAAGCTTTTTGTCGCCCATTGGCAGCGTGATGGCCAACTTTCCGTCCGGACCTTTTTTCGGGCCCATGCCGAAGTGAATAAAGTTATCCCAATAAAAGGACGTCAGCAGGAACGTTGTGGGAACTCCCGCATCCGTGAAAAAGTGGTTGGACTCGCCCTTGGCGTCAAAGTGCGGGACCTTGTACTTACCCTGAAGCGTGGGCATGCGGTTGTCGCTAAGAGGCACCCACCGCCGCGTGTCTTCCAGCGTAGACCAGATGACGTGCCGCAGGCCTGCAGCCTTCGCAGCGTCTGCCATGGCCTTGGCTTCCGCCATTTCCTTTTCCGGGGAGAAGTGCGCCCAGAAAAATGTAACGCAATAGGCTGCATAGGCGCCTTCAAACGCTTTCTTCAGACTCTCGGGGTTGTCGACGTCCGCGGCTACAATTTCAGCGCCCAGACTTGCGAACTCCTTCGCCTTGGCGCCGTTCACATCCCTGGTGAGCACCCGCGCGGCGAAACCACCGTTCGGGTCGTTCAGAATGGCCCGAACCAAACCGCCACCCTGTGCACCGGTTGCTCCTACGACTGCGATTACTTTTCTGTCAGACATGACCTTTCTCCTTCGGGAACTTGAGGGGAAATCTCCGCTGGCACCATCCGGGAGTTCGCCTCTCATTTCCAGAGCAGGTGGGATTATATATCCATTTGTTTTCTTTCGAGCCGTTGTAGCCTATCTCGTCGAAAGGATACCCCAGGCGGATGACCGGGGAGTATCACGGCGAGACGATTTCGTGTGCCTCACCCTTCGGTTTGAAAGGTGATTGCTAATCTGCCTTTACAGCATCGCCGACGGGCGTCGCGCCCAATTCTTGCCCTTTTCCTTGGCGATGCCTTCCATATCTTTCACGTAGGCCCCCGCCTGCGTCAGCACGTGATGCAGATCGTTGCCGACGCTGATAAACGTGAAACCCTTTTCCAGGAACTCGCCGACACGGGAAGTCCCAAACAGGAACAAACCCAGGATCAATTTACTCCTGCGCGCTTCGGCGACCAGCTTGTCGGTAGCCGCCTGCAATTCCGGCGACGTGTACATCAGCGGAAATTCATACTTTTCATAGAGTCCCATGGACATGCACAAGTCGTTCTGCCCGAGGAAAAGAATATCCACTCCCGGAACCGCCGCAATCTCCGCCATGTTCTTGATGCAATCCGCCGTCTCCACTTGCAGCGCCACCATGAGGTTGTTGTTGGCGTTGCCGGCGTAGCCCAGCAAACCCGCTTTGTTCATGCTGCGCTGTGGAAAATAGACCGAGCGCGTGCCTGCCATTGGATATTTCGTGCAGCTCACTGCCTGGCGGGCTTCTTCCGCCGAATTGATGTACGGAATCAACACGCCATCGGCGCCCATGTCCAGCGCCTGTTGAATCCCCGGACGGTCGGTGTAGCCGCCCACACGCACCATGGACTTTGCTCCGCCATTGGAAATCCCGGAGAGCATGGCGGACAGTTTCTCGTAGCCCATCGGCCCGTGCTGCGTATCCACCAGCAACCAATCGTAACCGCTGTGCGCCAATTGCTCGGCCACCGTCGGACTGTGCGCGTTCAGGAACAAGCCCATCTTGGGCTTCCCTTCCCGCAACTGCTTCTTGAATTCGGCGCCGCTTAGGGTCGCTTCGGACATGGAGATCTCCTTGTGAAATGGACTGCAAACTTTGGCGCTGTAGTCTACTAAATTCCCTGCAATCATGCACACGGGAGCCACGAACTCCCGCGGAAAAGCTTTGCTAAGGTAGGTGTAACGGCGGGAGGTTTACAGCAGGTAATTCAGGGGGGCAGGAACAGCCGCAAAAAATCTGGAGCCGAGGGCGAGAGTTGAACTCGCGACCTGCCGATTACGAATCGGCTGCTCTACCACTGAGCTACCTCGGCCTTGCTCAACCACGATAGCATCCGCGGAAATTTTCTGTCAATTCACGTGCGGAAATGAATTTCTTTCAGCGCGAAAAGGGATACATCGCCCAGCCGATCCCCACGCCGATCAGCAGAAACAGGAACAGCGACCAGGCAATGTATTTTACGCGATCCGCCGGGCGGCGGCGCCCCAGAAAACCGAATGCCAGAGAAATCACTACCGCGAAAATCATCATGGCCTGAAAATGACTGAGGTCCATGCCCATTCCGGCGTTCATGCTTTCCGTCCTCTTGCCGCTTCGTAGGCATGCAGCGCGGCCAGGAGATTCAGGACCCCCGCGGTGGCCAAAAACCGAGTGCCATAGTCGCCACCCGCGTGCGAAACGTCGGCGCCATTCACTTCCAACAAGCGCGCCACCGCATAAAAGCAGCCGGTGCCAAGATCCGCCATGTAGCCGAGCGAATCAAACGCGTCGTTTCCATTCGAGGTGAAAATATTGCCGCGCATCCTGGCGCCGATGATCACCAGCAGGCCGACGGTCAGAAAGCAAATCACCGCGCGGCCCCACATCTTGAGAAGTGCGTGGCCCAGGCCGGGTACCAGCCACCCGGCAATGCCGGTGGCCAGAGCGCGCGTTTCGCGTCCCGCATCGTTATGCGTCTCCGCGTTTACAGTGGATTCTGCTTCGCCTGCCATCTTCATCCTTCTCCCGATTTCGTTCAGGCCAGCAACGCCAGAATCTCCGTCTGCACAGCGCCGGTCACACGCGCTTCGTGTTCTCCGACGTACACATTGACCTCGCTGCGAATACCAAACTCCGGCAGATAAATCCCCGGCTCGACTGAAGTGCAGGTGCGCGGAATCAGATGGCGGACGTCGTGCGTCTCAAGGCCATCCATGTTCGCCCCGTTTCCGTGTACCGCTTCCCCGATGCTATGGCCGGTGCGGTGGAAGAAGTACTTCCCATAGCCGGCCTTTTCGATGACCTTGCGCGCGGCTTTGTCCACTTGCCAGCCTTGCAGCGGCTTCCCTGCTGCTACGCTCGCGCGAATCAGTCCGACGGCCTTATCGCGCGCGTCGCGCACGACGCGGAACACATCCGCATACTTCTCCGGTACTTTCGCGCCCAAGTAACCGACCCAGGTAATGTCATAGTAGACGCTCCCCGGGGTTTTCTTTTTGCCCCAAACGTCCAGCAGCAGCAGATCCCCTTCGTGAATCGGCGCGGCCTTCTCCTTGGTGGGTCCGTAGTGCGGGTCGCTGGCATTGGCATTCACGGCCACGTCTGGTCCCTCTTCCGTGGTCAAGCCCGCGGCGGCAAACTCGCGCAGAATCCATTCCTTCAAGTCGTACTCGGTCAGTGCCTTCTTGCCGCGAACGCATTCCGCGGCGTGCTGAAACGCTCCACGCACGATCAGGTCAATCGCCTCGCCTGCCGAGCGGTGCGATTCCAGCTGAGCCTGGTTCCAGCAAGCTTCATACTTCTGCACCAAATTCGCGGAGCTCACTACTCTTGAACCAGCGCTGCGCACCAGCTCCACCGTGCCCGCATCCACCATAGCCACGTAAGGGATGGCGCACTTCGGCGAGTATTGCATCGCAATTGTTTTGGCGCGGCTCAGAATCTTGCGCAAATTCTTTCGCAACTCGTCCTGGCCCGCGTAGTACAACGTTTCGCCAGGCAGAGCAGCCAGCGACTCCGCCTCAATTTTGTGCACCAATTTGCGCGGCGCGCCTTTCGCCGGAACAAAATAAAACCAGCGCCGTGTGCGCATTCCCGCGGGCAATTGCAGAATGCGTTGCGCGATAGGGTCGCGCCCCCGAAAATCGTAAAAGAGCCAGCCCCCCAGCTTCGCCGCTCGTAAGTCGCCCTGCATTCCTTGAATGTCGATATTCATGATAGGAAGGTAGCTCCTTGATTCATCATTTGTAACCGCCGAATCTTACGCATCTTGCGAAAGGAGCCCCAGTATCTGCTGCTTGGTCACGCCGCGAATTTCAATTCGCTTGGTCCGTCCGTGTTCGCCGCTTTGGATTCTAACAGCGGACTTGGATGTTTTCAAAAGATCAGCGAGAAATTCGACAAGGGCTTCGTTCGCGCGATTTTCCAACGCCGGTGCACGCAGACGGATTTTGATCGCACCGCCCATTACACCGGCGATCTCGTCCTTGCTGGCGCGCGGCTGTACGCGAACTGTAAAGGCTACGGTGCCGGCGGCGGCATTTACAGAGATGTCAGAAAAAGTCATCCGTTTAGAGGCCACGCCCGCTAGAGGGGCGCTCGTTTTCCAAAGATCGCGGTGCCGACGCGCACTTCCGTTGCGCCTTCTTCGATGGCCACTTCGAAATCGTGGGACATGCCCATCGAGAGAACCGGCAACGCGCGGCCAAGACGCTTGGACAAATCGTCGCGTAGTTCGCGCAACTGACAAAAGTACGGCCGCACCTTTTCAGCGTCCTCGAGGAACGGAGGGATACACATCAGGCCGGCGAAATCCAAACGATCGAGCCTGGCAACATTTTCCGCGAGCGCCGGTAAATCACGGAGGGCAACACCGCTTTTGCTCTCCTCATCTCCCAGGTGAACTTCGATCAAAACACGCAATTTGATGGGAGTATTCAGCTCGCCGCGAGCGCGATCCAGCCGCTGCGCAAGTACAAAATCATCCACCGAGTCTATGGAATGAAACAAGCGCGCAGCGCGCGCCGCCTTGTTGCTTTGCAGGTGACCAATCAAATGCCAGGTAGCCGCAAAATCACCGATCGCCGGGCGCTTCCCTTCCCA
>JBGOTL010000062.1:0-22219 GCA_041476465.1 Candidatus Acidiferrum sp.
ACTGGCCGCTACAATGGGATCCGAAAGATATTGAAGCCGACTTTGCCAAAATGCACGAGCTTGGCTTCAATACCGTTCGCTTCGATCTGATGTGGGCGTGGTTTGAGCCGCGTCCCGGGGACTATAACCCGGAGGCATTTCAGCAGCTTGATTTCCTGATCTCGCTGGCACACCGGTATCGCATCTACCTGCACCCGACGTTGTTCGTTGGCGGCGAAGTTGGTGAGGCGTACTGGGATGTCTCCTGGCGGCACGGGCGTCATCCCCATGCCGATCCTGAAATGCTGCGGCTGGAAACCAATCATGCCGCCGAGTTTGGCAAGCGTTATGCAAACGAGAGCGCGATCCTGGCATGGGATCTCACCGACGAGCCGCCATTCTGGATTGTGCAGGGGCAAACCACCGATGCCATGGCCATCAATTGGACGCGCCTCATCGCCGGAGCCATTCGGCGTTATGACACGCAGCACCCCATCGTTGTGGGGACCAGCCAGGAAGACATCGACCACGGGCCTTTCCGGCCAGACAATATCGCGAGAGAAGTAGATTTCTTCAGCGTTCATCCTTACTCCATTTACGTTCCCAATCTTTTTCCCGACCCCATGGTTTCAGAACGCGGAACGTACGGCGCTGCTTTCCAAACAGCGCTATCGGGCAGCGCCGGACATCCGGCCATGGTCCAGGAGATGGGCGCTTCTTCCGCGCAATACACGCCGGAGAGGGTGGCCGCGTTTGACCGCACCAGCTTGTACTCCAGTCTTGGCGCGGGAGCCAACGGGTTCTTGCTCTGGTGCTATACAGATGCGGCTCCCGAACAGTTTCATAAAGTGCCGTACCTGCGCTCGCCCCATGAAACACAGTTTGGTTTGACCACCTGGGACCGCAAAGACCGTCCGCAAGGGACCGAATTCAAGCGCTTCGAGCAGGTCGTTGCGCAGATGGACCTGGCAGGCGTTGAACCTGCCGCCGCCGACTCTGGCCTACTCGTGCCGGATGAGTGGTCCAAGCCTCACGGAGACTTCTCTCATCTTGGTTTGAGTGGGCCGGAGATCACACCTTACGTTTCGCAAACGGATGGAGATGCAATGTCCGGCAAGCAGCCCGAATCGGGCGAGGAAAACCAATGGCTGCGAGGCGCGTGGCTTAGCTCGTTTATCCTGGCGCGCCGCGCCGGGTTGAAGACCGATTTCCCCCGCGAATACGGCGATTGGGCCAAGCGCCCCATGCTCTTGATGCCGTCGCCGCTCACCAGTACGAACTCTGTTCTCGTCCACGTGCACTCCGATTTTTGGGAGAAGGCCCGGCAGTATGTGACAGCGGGAGGTTTTCTTTATGCCTCCGTTAGCGCGGACGCGGCAATCCCCGAGATGCAATCGCTCTTCGGTGCGCGCCTTGCCGATGCCGCCCCGGTCGAGGAGGTGACGCTGAAAATCGTCGCGCCCTTCGGGGATCTGAAACCTGGCGATAGTTTTCATTACTCCGTGCCTTCAGGCCAGAAGTACTGGGGCGCGCTCCTCGAATTGAAAGGCGGAACAGTGATCGCCGTGGATCAGGAGGGGCGCCCCGCGCTGGTGGCGAATGCGCTCGGTTCCGGCAAAACCCTGCTTTCTGCCTACCCACTGGAAACTTACTTGGCCAATGTGCCCGCGGTTTTCGAGAAGCCGGAAAACACGCATCGTATTTACCAGGCTTTCCGCGACTGGGCTGGCTTGAAGCCCATGTTCCGCACGGATCAGCCCTCCGTGGAAATCGTGGCATTGCACGCCGGTCACCGCGGCTATGCGGTTCTAACCAATCATGGTTCCCAAGTACAAAAAGTGACGGTGACCACCATCCTGCCAATCCGCACCCTCGCGCTAATCGCCCCGGATGGACCTCACCCTCTGTCCATGCAGGGTGCGACTTGGAAGATGGAATTGCAGCCGTATTCGGGGGCGGTGGTGGAGTGGAAGTAGAAACTCATTCAGGAATGGCGGAGGCCCGATGATCGCTGGCGTGGATATCGGCGGAACGAAGATTGCCGTGGGTGTAGTCGACGGGAACGGACACGTGTTGTCTTCCATCGAGTTTCCCACGGACGCCACACACGGTTTTAAGAATGCTTTGAAACGGATCGTAGAAGCTCTGCAAGGAGCGGCGGTTTCTGCCGGCGTGGAAATCTCCGGAATTGGGATCGGTTGCACAGGACCCATTGACCCTTTCACTGGCGTAATCGGTGACGTGAACTTTCTCCCCGGCTGGCAGGGCGAAAATCCTGTTCACCATCTTGAGCAGATCTTTAAAGTGTCTGCCGCCATGGAAAACGACGCCGATGCCGCGGCTCTCGGAGAAGCAGCATGGGGTGCGGGAAAGGGCAAGCGGACGCTCGTCTACGTGACCGTGGGAACCGGCATCGGTGGCGGAATCATCCTCGATGGACATCTTTATCGCGGCGTCGAGCAAGCCCATCCTGAAATCGGCCACCACGTTATTGATTCTTCCGGGCCGCTGTGTTTCTGCGGGGCTCGAGGCTGTTGGGAAGTTCTGGCTCGCGGCCCTGCCATGGTCGAGTGGCTGCAAAGTAAAGCTCCAAAGAACTACCCGCATCTAGCGGAACTCACCGGCAAACGCATTTGCGAACTGGCGGAACAAGGTGAGCCGTTGGCGCGCCAGACCGTGGAACGCGAGGCCAGCTATCTGGGGCTCGGGTTGGCCAACCTGGTGACGCTGTTTGCACCTGAGGCCATCGTGTTGGGTGGCAGCGTTATGAAAAGTGCTCCGCTCTTCCGGGACGGGATAAGAAAAACAATTCGGCAGAATTGCGGGCTTGTGCCTTTCGAAAAAACGGAACTCACTTTGGCTTCGCTCGGCGCAAATACCGCGCTGATTGGTGCCGCGCGAGTCTGGCACCATCGCTTCACTCAAGTCGGAGGTTAATTTGCTTCCCAAGCTGGCCATCATTGAAGGCGCGTATTTTCGTGACATCTTGGATCAGCCGCGGGCTCTGGAAGAGACGCTGCGCGGTCTCGAGAATCCTTCTAGGCTCCAGAGTTTGGCGACGCAAGTAAACAAAGCGAAATTCAAGCGCATTATTCTGACCGGTATGGGCGCTTCCTACCATGCCCTGCATCCTCTGAATCTCCAGCTTGTGGATCACGGTCTCACCCCGATAATGGCGGAGACCTCCGAGCTGGTGCACTACGAGAGCCGCTTCTTTGATCCGCGCACCTTGATCATCGCGGTTTCGCAATCTGGCCGCAGCGCGGAAATGATTCGCTTGTTACAAGTGAACCACCGCCGCGCACGCGTGATCGCGGTTACAAATACTCCAAACAGTCCGCTGGCGCGTCGCGCCGATGCCGTGGTACTCACCCGCGCAGGAGAAGAGTTCTCGGTATCCTGCAAGACCTATGTGGCAGCCCTGATGGCCCTGCGATGGCTGGGAGACCTGCTATGTCAGCGGGATCTCCGCCGCACGCGCAAAGAACTGGAGCTTGCGGCGCCAGCCGTTGCCGCCTACCTCGACGACTGGGAAAACCACGTGCAATTTCTTTGCAAAGAACTGCGGGATATTCGCCACCTTTTGCTTGTGGGCCGCGGCGCATCGCTGGCCGCGGTCGGCGCCGGAGCGCTGATTGTGAAGGAATCCGATCACTTTCACGCCGAGGGCATGAGCAGCGCCGCATTCCGGCACGGGCCCTTTGAAATGTTAAGTCAGGAAATTTTCGTGCTGGTCTTTGCAGGCGATTCCAGGACGAAGGCTCTGAATAAGCGCTTGTGCGAAGATATTCGGCAAGAGAAGGGCCGGGCAGAGCTGGCGGGAAGGGACGGAGAGCAATCAGTTTTTTGTCTGCCAAGAGCGCCGCGGAGTCTTCTTCCTCTCATGGAGATTCTTCCGGTCCAAATGATCACCCTGGCCCTTGCCGCGCAAGCAGGGCGCGAGCCCGGTAGATTCGAACTGGCCTCCAAGGTCACGACGACTGAATAGCCAGACAATCCCTGTGAGGAGAGAGTTTTTCATGCCGCGAAATCGTTACCTGGTAGGTCTGGTCTTCCTAATTTTCTTCGTCATGTCGCTGTTGACGAATATCCTGGGGCCCATCGTGCCGGACATCATTGCTTCTTTCGGCGTGAGTCTGGCTGCCGCCGCGGTCTTGCCATTCTCTTTTTTCATTGCCTACGGCGTGATGTCCATACCCGCCGGCTTCTTCGTTGAGCGCTTCAGCGAAAGGCCGGTGATGCTCCTCGCATTTCTTGCCGGAACCTTTGGATCTCTGAGCTTCGCTCTCTTTCCCGCTTATGGTGTCGCCATTTTTTCCCTATTCGTTATGGGAGCGGGAATGGCAACACTCCAAGTGGCCATCAATCCTCTCTTGCGCGTGGCAGGTGGAGAGGAGAATTTTGCTTTTAACTCCGCTTTTGCCCAGCTCATCTTTGGTTCTGCTTCGTTTCTGAGCCCACGCATTTATTCCTATCTGGTGCAGAACCTCGGCAAGCCGCTCCAGGCAGCCAGCCTCCTTTTGCGTGTACTGCGCCGGCTGACTCCGCCGAATCTTCCCTGGGTTTCCATGTATTGGATCTTTGCGGTTTCTACCGCGCTCATGGTTGTCGTTCTATTCTTCGCGCGCATTCCCAAGATTGATCGCAAGGTGGACGAACAAGCCGGGACTCTCAGCATGTATCGCAAACTTTTGCGCAATCCCGTGGTCTGGCTCTTTTTTCTCTGCGTCTTCGCCTACGTGGGCTCGGAGCAGGGAACCGCGGACTGGATGTCTCAGTTTCTCGCGAACTACCACGGCATTGATCCCCATACCACCGGCGCCACCGCTATCTCCTGGTTTTGGGGATTGTTGACCGCGGGCTGCTTTATTGGAATGCTGCTGCTGAAAGTTTTCGATAGCCGCAGGGTCTTGATCGGCTATTCCATGGCAGCGCTGCTCTGCCTCACCGCGGCGCTCTTCGGGCCGAAAGACGTGGCCCTGATCGCGTTTCCCCTGATCGGGTTGTTCGCCTCCATCATGTGGCCGGTGCTTGTCTCCCTGGCGCTGAACTCGATTTCCGAGTTTCACGGCTCGTTCGCCGGAATTCTGTGCACCGGCATCATGGGCGGCGCAATCGTGCCGCTCATCATCGGGCGCATTGGCGACTACGCCGGCCTGCGCACCGGGATGGCTTTTCTGTACCTAACCTTTGGCTGTGTTTTCAGCGTCGGATTCTGGGCCAAGCCGATCATCACCAACGCGACCATCCGGGAAGGATAAAACCCGCGCACCTCGGTCTTGAGTTTGCGATAGTCGATCTGTTGCGCACAATCTTTCTCGATCCAAAATGACAGGCTTCTGGCGGAGATCATTCCTTACGGGCGGGGCGTGTTTCTCAACTCCGGCGCAATCTCGTAGGCCTTCTCAAACTCCGCGCGCGACTCCGCCTCTTTTCCTTCATGGCGGAGCGCCAATGCAAGATTATAGTGCGCTTCCGCATAGCGCGGATCGAGGCGCACAGCTTCGGCGAACTCCGCCTGCGCCGCGCGCACGTCGCCCGCCTGCAACAGCACCAACCCGAGATTGTTGTGAGCTGGCGCGAAATTCGGTTCGCGGCGCAGCACTTCCCGGAAGACATTGGCGGCGCCAGCGGTATCATTGCCCTCCCTGAGGACCAATCCTAATTGTATCCGGGCGTCGGTGTACTTGGGGTCGAGACTGATGGCTTCATTCATCTCGCGGGCGGCTTCGTCCAGACCCCCCGATTGCGCCAGCGCGAGGCCCAGGTTGTAATGCGCCTCCGCCAGATCAGGATCGGACATCACCGCCTGCCGGAACTCTCCGAGCGCGCGTGTGCGATCGTCCTGGCGCCAATAGAACAGTCCGAGGCTCGAATGAACCTGCGCGTAGTCCGGTTTCAGCTCGAGCGCTTTCTCATAGGCCGCCAGGGCACGCGCCGTGTCGTGCTTGCGCTCCCACGTTACGCCCAGATAGTAATGACCGGTCGGCAGCTCGGGACTTTGCTCGACGGACTGCTGAAACAGCGCCAACGCTTCGTCGAGCTTCTGCTGCTTCAGCGCCTCCACGCCCTGGAGGATAAGATATTTGGATTGTGCCAGGCGCGTGCGGAACTCGTGAAGCGCCTTCAGCTGATCCAGCTCCTTTTTCGCAGCGCTGGCATCGCCCTGAGTTCGCAATGCGATACCCAGGTTGTAGCGCGCCTTTTCGAAATCAGGCTTCAGCTCAATCGCCTGGCGAAACGCTGCAATCGCGCCGGAGGTGTTGCCGTCGACTTTTAACTCCATGCCGAGGTTACATTGCGCCTCCGGATCTTTGGGGTCGATTTCGACAGCTTTGCGGAACTGCGCGAGGGCGCCAAGGTGATCGCCCTGGCGGCGCAGGGTCACGCCCAGCAGCGAGTGCGCCTTCGGATACCGGGGATTAAGACGCAGGGCGCGGCGAAACTCGGCCGCGGCGCCTTCCAGATTGCCGAGCTGTCCTTCGGTTAGCCCCAGCTCGAAATGCATCTCGGCCGAGGGCTTCGACTTTAGCGCCTGGCGTAACTCGCCCTCAGCGGCCAGAGGATTGTTCTGCTGCAGGTAAACCAGAGCGAGGTAGTGATGGGCACCGGTCTTCGCGGGATCGAGCTTTATCGCTGTACGTAGTTCCTTGAGCGCGGCGGCGAAATCGTGCAAATCGTACCAGGTCGCGCCCAGGCCATAGTGGGCGTCGGCCCAGTTCGGTTTCAGCCGCAGAGCGGCTTCGAACTCTTCGGCAGCCTGCTTCGCGTCACCGCTATATTTGAACGTGAGCGCTAGATTGTAGTGAGTGTCTGGGTCGCTGGGTTCGAGGGTCAGCGCCTGGCGGTAACTCGCAATGGCCTGGTCCCACGATTTGTTTCGGGCCAGTTCGGTCGCCCTTTGGCGGTAACTCTGGGCCGTCTGCGCAAAAGTTGGCGGTGAGAACAGCAGGCCCAGAACTAGCAGAAACACCATTCGCCTATAGTACACAAAAGTGCATCGAAAAATTTTCAGACAAGCCAGCAGATTGCTGCAAGCCACTTCAGATGGTCATCCCGAACCCGCCGCCTTTTGGCGGGTTCGGGATCTGCTCTTGGAGGGCAACTTAAGAAAAAAACAGGTTCCTCGGGGCCTGCGGCTCCTCGGAACGACGCAGTGGGGGTTATTCGACAGCCTGCTAGATCAGCCTAGCGCTCTATATGCCAAGCGCTGGCCTGCCAGCTGGGACAGGCATTCCTGCCTGTCCCAGCTGAGGTCGCACACCTTATTACCAGGTGAATCTCGCGCTGATTTGCCCTTCGCGCGAGCCGCTGCCATTGTCTCCGAATGACCTGGTGCTGTTCACCGTACCGAACGTGTCGATGTTGTTGAAATTGCCACGCGGGTTATTGAAATTCGCATGGTTGAATATATTGAAGAATTCAGCGCGAATCTCGAACCCCATGGCTTCTCTAATCATGGTCCTCTTAGAGATCCCGAAGTCTGTGACGTTGATTCCGGGGCCGTGGAAGAACTGTCGGTTCGCGTTGCCGAACCCCCCATCTGGACCGGAAGCAAACGCGCTTTGCAGGAAGAAACACCCCGTGTTATCTGTGGTAGGACAATTGGGATTCGCCTTTCGGGGATTCAGGGTCACGACATTCCCCACAACGTTGGGTACATCGGTGTTTCCGCCTCCGACGAATGAGTGGTCCCCACCCTGACTGAGCCCGACGGGCAAACCACCCGAGAGGCGGGTAACTCCATTAAGGCTCCAGCCTTGCGTCAAGCGCTTCGGCAGCTTACTGAACCCGCGGTCGAAGGGAAGTGCCCAGATGTAGCTGACCACGAAGTTGTGGGTGATGTCGTAGGCCGAAAGCGACCGGCTGAGTCTGTTGTTTGAGAAATTCACCCACTGGCCGAAGCCGGAAGAATTGTCCATTGCTTTGGAGAACGTATATGCCGCCAGGAAGGTAAAGTCCGCAGCTTTGCGTTCTATGGTGATCTGCCCCGCGCTGTAGCTCGAATTGGCGAGGTTCGCCGTGAAGCTATTGTTCTGGCTGAAGTTCGGTCCTAGATAGTCACGCGTGCCAGGAATGCAGGTGCTGCCAGCCGGGGTTCCACTGGGACACGCTGTGATAAACGCCTTGGCCGGTACCGGTACGCCGGGAGCCAAAGTGTAGGTCTGGTTCTCTCCGTTGATCCCACAATCAGGCGTGGAGAGTGCTTGGTTAAACAGTTGGCGGAGCTGCAGGCAAAGTGCAAAGTCCCCGGGATTGGCGTCGTATTGGGAGATTAACTTGTGACCCTGCGTTCCGACATAGGCCACAGTCAACACCGTAGATTTACCCAGTTCCCGCTGAATGGACAAATTGTAGTGTTCCGCATACGGCGGGCGATTGTGAATGTCGTAGCCCGGCGAAAACGAGATTGGCAGATACTTCGAGTAATCAAGCGTGGCGTTCGACGCGGCGCCGGGAGTCGGCAGGAGAAACGGGAAGCGCTGCCCCTCTGAAACTCCGCTGGCGATTTCCTGGAACGGCTGGGCGAAGTCGACCGGGTTCGGCGAAACCCAATACAACCCAAACGGAGCGTCGCCTACCTCGTAGAACAGGTTCAAGTCCTCGATCGAGGTGTAGTAAACGCCGTAAGATGCCCGGATACTGGACTTGCCGGGGCCGCCGAAAATTTTGGCCCCTACTCCATCGGTAAATCCGGGCGAGTAAGCAATGCCCAGCCGTGGTGAAAAGTCGTTATACCGTGTGGGTGCGAGTGTGCTCGGAATGCCCGGATCTCCCGGAACCACCCAGCCCAGCGGCGCAGTCGGGAACTGCGTGGACTGCAACCCGGGCACGATGGTCTCAATCTTGCCCTGCGTGTCATACCACGGCATGCTTACGTCCCAGCGCACGCCGAGATTTAGCGTGAGGTTCGGCTTCAGCTTAAAAGTATCCTCTGCGAACGCCCCGCCATAGCGCGACCGCGAATCCAGAAACTGCTGGCTGCACTGGTTATAGTTCTGCGATGCGCCGAGCAGGTAGTCCGCGAAATCATTGCCGGTTATGCTGCCGTCGAATGTAAAGTCTCCGTTCGGCGCGCAGGTGTTGCGCTCATTGATCTGCAGGTAGCGGAACTCACCGCCAAACTTCAACGTGTGCCGGCCCATCGCTTTCGAATAGGTGTCAGAGGCGTGCCAGGTGTTGTTGGGCTGCCACGTCGTCAGCGTATTCACGCCCAGGGAAAAGTTGTTGAAGTAGATCGGCGGCACGGTCTGCGGAAATCCGGTAGGGCCTGAGGGGAGTATCCCCAGACCGCTCGTTGCAAAACCGAGGTCGGAGAGGTTCGCGAAGCTGCTCTTTGGCTCGTCCGTATGCGTAGCTGTCCGGAAGAAGCTCAACCGAAATTGATTTACCGCGGTTGCCCCAAGGGTCTTGTTGTTACTCAGAACGATCTGCTGCGCGCGGGTTACCGTGACGCTGGAAAAGCCTGGCACGCTGGCGTCCAACGCATTCAAATTGTTCGCGTCGTCGAAGTGATAGTAAAACGACCAGTCACCGGTCATCTTGTTATTGAAGTCCACGCGTTGCCCGGCCTTGTCATCCTGGATCTTGTTTCTCTGGCTGGCGTCCGAGAAATTTCCAATACCATCGCCTATCGGGATGTAGGGCAGTATCTTGGTCGCCGGCAGGGAAAAGGCGTCCGATGGGATTACGCCGCCGGGAAAGACGCAACCGTTCGGGGTTGCGACCGGATCAGTCCATGTTGTCGAATTACAACCCGCAGTCGAATAAGGTTCCTGATCTCTAACCGTTTGACCAGTAGTGGCGGCCAGCCGTTGCGTTAGCGTATCTGCCCAATTCAATCCACACGCAGCACCGCCGGGGCAAGGTTGACTGTTCACCGTAAAACCCGCAAAGTCGGCTGGAGTGAAGGTGCCGCCCCGCTGCGCGGAAGTAGGTACCGTCACCAATCCTGTGCTGGCCCCTCTGATCTCGCGCGTGGCCTGATAGTCCGTGAACCAGAACAGCTTGTTTTTCCAGAACGGGCCGCCAATCGCGTAGCCGAACTGGTGGCGCCGCAGCTCCGCTTTCGGCTGGTCGACCGGGTCGAAGAAACCTTTCGCGTCAAATTTGTCGTTGCGTATGAATTCGAAAGCAGATCCATGAATGCCGTTGGTGCCGGACTTGGTAATGGTGTTCATCACCGCGCCGCTGAATTTTCCGTACTCGGCGTCAAAGCTGTTGGTGATCAGCCGGAATTCCTCCACGGAATCAAGATTAGGTACCAACCCGGCGCCCAAGTTGCGTCCCTCGCTCACGTCGCCGCCATTCACCAGAAACGCGTTGGCGGTCTCGCGCTGCCCATTGACCGACAGGTTGCCAACGTTCGCCGAGTATCCCCCTGAAACCGAGCGGTCCTGCTGCATGCTGCCGGAAGTGATAGGAACCACTCCCGCCTGCAGGCCGAGAAGGTCCAGGTAGCTGCGGCCATTCAATGGCAGCGCCAGCATTTTCTTGGAGTCGACTACGTCGCCGAGCTGCGTGTTCTCCGTCTGCACCTGCACCGCGTTGGCGGCAATGGTGATCTCTTGTTGCATGCTGCCAACTTCGAGCGCGACATCAACGCGCAATTGATCGTTTACCTTCAATTCGATATCGGTCGTGGTGAATGTTTGGAATCCGGGGGCGGTGGCGGTGAGCTTGTAATTCCCCGCCGGCAAAGCCAGGATGCGAAAGGTACCGTCCGCAGCCGAAATGGTTTCCTGGTGGAAATTGGTCTGCGCATTCGAGACGGCAATGCGCGCGCCAGCCACCACAGCCTGCGATTTGTCGTGCACCGTTCCAAGAATCGATCCGGTCACGTCCGCACGCAGAACATTCGGGCAGAAAACTATTACCAAAGAGAGAAGTAGTGTAAACAACCCACGGTTAAATCGATTTTGCATCAGACACCCCCCCTGAGAATCCGCGTAGCATGGCACGAAACCCCATGGCAAGCAAGCCCTTCTTGTGTCTGGTATTGGAAACATACATCGTTACCCCCGGGCGGAGTGTTAAGCTTGCTTCGCCGCGCACCGTCAGCGCGATGGGAAACCTGGGCGTGGTGTACTCGCGGACTTTGCGAGACACGAATGGAATGGGTGCGCGATAGTCCTCATGAGCCGCGGAGAGCGATGAATCGAAACGAAGTGCTTCTTTGGTCGCTAGGTTTGATCGCGGCGATGATGTTCAGCGAATTGACGGGGCCAAACCGTGTGATGGCACAGGGGGTTGCCCAGGGTTCGCCGCCACCACCCACCGCCAAGGCCATCAAGTGCAAAGGACGTTTGATTCCGCAGCTGGAAGACGTCACGCAAAAGGCGGGCATCCACTTTACCCATTTTTCCACCCCGGAGAATAGGTACATCGTGGAGTCCATGGGCGGGGGAGTGCTGTTGCTCGATTACGACCGCGACGCTTGGGTGGATATCTATTTTACGAACGCGCCGACGGTGCAAATGGCGCTGCGGGGTGAAACGGCGCGCGGGGCCCTCTATCACAACAATCACGATGGGACCTTCACGGATGTGACCGATAAAGCAGGGCTTCGCACGCCATGCTTTGGCATGGGAGGCGTGGTCGGCGACTACGATAACGATGGCTGGCCCGATATCTATCTGACCTGCCTGGGCGGAAATGTTCTTTATCACAACAATGGCGACGGCACCTTCACCGATTCGACCACAAAAGCGGGGGTGAGCGACGGCCGGTGGTCGACTGGCGCGGCCTTTGGGGATTATGACGGAGATGGCTTTGTCGATCTGATGGTCGCGAACTACGTGGATTTGGACCTGCACCACCTTCCGGTATTCGGCAGCAGTGTTACCTGCAAATACATGGGCATCGATGTGCAGTGCGGTCCGCGGGGATTGAAAGGCGCAGGCGATTCATTGTTCCACAACAATGGTGACGGGACCTTCACAGACGTTTCAAGAAAAGCGGGCGTCGATGATGCGAATGGATATTACGGCTTAACGGTGATCTGGGCGGATTTCAATAATACGGGCCGGCCAGACATTTACGTGGCGAACGATTCGACAGCCAGCTACCTTTACCGCAACGATGGGAACGGAAAATTCACGGAAATTGGGGTGGAATCGGGAACGGCGCTGGGAGACGACGGTCACGAACAGGCTGGGATGGGCGTTGCTGTCGGCGATTACTTGCATACTGGCCGGCCCTCGCTCTTCGTTACGAATTTTGCGCTCGACAACACGCCGCTCTACCGCAACGATGGAAATTGGAATTTTCAGGATGTGTCCTATCCATCCGGCGTGGGATTGCCTTCGGTGCCTTGGGTCAAATGGGGAGATGCATTCGTAGATCTGGATAACGACGGGTGGCTGGATCTGATCACCGTCAATGGGCACGTCTATCCTCAGGTGGATGCACTTTCTTCTGGAGCAAGATATCGCCAGCCGAAACTAGTGCACTTCAACCAGGCGAACGGCACGTTTTGCGATGCCAGTGATCAGTCGGGGCCTGCGATCCGGGAGCCGCGCGTTTCGCGGGGGCTTGCTGTCGGTGATCTTTTCAATAACGGCAATATGGATGTCGTGGTCGAGGATCTGGAGGGGAGTCCCATGATTCTGCGAAATCGCGGCATTCCCGGGCGGCATTGGGTGAGCTTTGAATTGGCAGGGACCAAGAGCAACCGGCTGGCGATCGGGGCGAGAGTGAAGATTGTCGCCGGTGGAATGACGCAGACCGATCAGGTTCATAGCGGTGGCAGTTACCTTTCGCAGAACGACCTGCGCGTGCATTTTGGGCTAGGGTCCGCGACGCGCATCGACAGCCTGGAGATTATTTGGCCGTCGGGCGTGGTGGACCGGGTGAAGAGCCTGGAGGCGGACAAGTCCTATGCGGTGCTGGAAGGCCAGGGCATCGTTCCGGCGGAACACATCCGGCCGACATTGAAAAAGCAGATATACCCCTAAACTATAGCGACCGTTTGACGAAATCCCTAGAATCGCCACGCAAGGCAGTCCAGATCAGCGCGGGGAGCAGCGGCCACACGGAGCCAGGCAGACTCGTGAGGAGGGCTTATCGCAATTTCAGGCCACCGTGAGATTCGGGTGTCGACTGGCCCGCCACGATAACTTCCAGCCCCATCTCTCGAAGCTGATCGACTTGTGTGGGATTCGTACCTGAATCGGTGATCAAGACATTCAGATCGGTTGCTGGCGCCACATATGCGAAGCCTTTAGACGGGAAAGGCAAGTTGAAGACGGAAAAGCTGCTTATACGGACTCAAACAAACACTAGAGTTGACAAAGGATACAGGGAATGCTAAATGGATTCGAATGAATCGTGATTTCATGTTCGTTTGAGTTTTCTTGGTACTGGTGGCGCTCGGCAAGAGAGAGTGGCTTGCGGAATCTCTCTCCCAAAAACCAGGAATACTGACCCAATCTTTTCCGGGAGGTACGTTATGAGAAAATTTATCGCTTTTTTCAGTCTGCTGGCGATGCTGTGCATTCCCTCTCAGCTGTCCGCGCAGGTTGACCGAGCCACGCTGGTCGGCACGGTGCGCGACGCGAGCGGCGCAGTAGTTTCCGGCGCGGAAGTGACTGCCATAGCCGTCGAAACCAACACGAAGACAGTCGCCAAGACGGACGCGGAAGGCAGCTACGTCATAACACCGCTGAAGATCGGGCGTTATTCCGTGAGCGTGGAAGCGGCAGGATTCAAGTCCCAGGTTCGGCCAAACGTTGTACTGGATGTGCAGGACCGCGTTCGAATCGATTTTAGCCTGACCGTTGGCTCGATTTCTGAGCGCGTCGAGGTGACCGGAGAGACTCCGCTGCTGCAGCCGGAGACTTCTTCCCTGGGCCAAGTGATCGAAAGCCGGCAAATAACCGACATGCCTTTGGAGGGGCGGGACTACGTCTCACTGGTCTCGCTGACGGCCGGCATAGCGAAGGTCACCGAAGGATCGAATATCAACGGGGCCACCTCGCCAACAAACGGCAACGCTGGGGGGAACTTCGTCGCCAACGGGACCCGCGGCAATCTGAACAATTTCATGTTGGACGGCATCGACAACAATTCCAACGATAATGCGGGAACCGTGCTGTATACGAACGTGGATGCCATCGAGGAATTCAAGGTGCAAACAAGCACGTACTCGGCCGAATTTGGCCGCAGCGGTGGCGCGGTGGTCAACGCCGCGATCAAGTCCGGAAGCAACCAGTTTCATGGAAACGTGTTTGAATTTTTGCGCAACCAGGCCCTGGATGCCCGTGGATTCTTTGAAGACCCCACCGTTGCAAAGGCTCCTTTCAAACAAAACCAGTTTGGATTCACATTGGGCGGGCCCATTAAGAAAGACAAGACGTTTTTGTTTGGTGACTACGAAGGCGCGCGCGTCCGCAGCGCAACTACGAATACCACTACTGTTCCAATTTCAGCAAACGAGCGCGGAGGAGATTTCAGCGCCATTCTGGGCTCGCAAATACTCGACCAAAACAATAATCCAGTGTTTGACGCCTTGGATCGCCCTGAATTTACTAATGAGATTTTCGATCCCAATACCACGCGAACCGTGGGAGGCGTGGGAGGTCCGATTGTCCGCGATGGATTCGGTTTTGATGCGATCACCGGCCAACCGACGGCACAAGCAAACATCATTCCGGCGAATCGACTGGATTCGATTGGTCAAAATTACGCGGCCCTCTACCCAGATCCGACAGTCGCGTTTGATCCAAGCAATGACAAAACCAGGGCGAATAACTACACCGTGAATTCCCCGGGGAGCAGCACTCTCGACCACATGGACGTTCGCGTTGACCACAACGTATCGTCAGCGGTGCAGCTCTTCGGTAGATTTTCGATAAGCCGATGGAACCGTTTCCAGGCCCCGGTGTTCACCGGAATCGCCGACGGCGGAAACTATGGCACGGGGAATTACGTTGAATCCACCCGAGGCGCCGCAATCGGTTACATCCACACGCTCTCTTCCACGCTCGTGAATGAATTGCGCATTGGCTTCAACAGGAGGCACTACGTCGACAATACTCCTTCCTACGGACAGAATCTACCGCCTGCCGGCTTGCTGATTCCCGGCAGTCCTGACAATCCCTTGATCAATGGTCTGACGCGGCTGGCTCCCAACGGATTCCAGCGCCTGGGAGAGCCGCTCTACACGCCCACCCGCAGCACCAGCCAGGAGTTTCAATTGAGCGATACGCTCAACATTGTCCGCCGCAAACACACCATCCGAACGGGCGTTCAGTTGCGGGCCAGCCAGTTTAATTTATTTCAGATTGGCCAGCCGCGCGGGAGCGCGAATTTCAGCGGCCAGTTCACCCAGCTTGATCCGGGAGACGCGAATGGAACCGGGAGTGGATTGGCGGACATGCTGCTGGGTTTAGCCATTTCCGCGAAAATTTCATCTCTGACGTATTTTGGGAACCGCCAGCATAGCTACGGCGGCTTTGTAAACGACGATTATAAGATCAGTTCAAAACTCACGCTGAATCTTGGCCTTCGCTACGACTACGTGACGCCGGCCTATGAAGCGCACAACCACCAGAGCAATTTCGATTTTAAGACCAAACAGATCATCGTAGCCGGGCAGAATGGAAACTCGCGAGGGCTGACGCAAGGCGACAAGTTGGATTTTTCGCCACGGATTGGCTTTGCTTATAGTCCCTTTCATGACGCGAAGACGGTGATCCGGGGCGCTTACGGAAGATTTTTCAACTCCGAGGAAATCCGCACTGGTGACCCGCTGCAACTTGCTTACAACGTCCCGTTCTTTTTTGAGCCAAGTTTGATCAGCAACGGCGATACGGTGAAGTTTACCCTGGCCACTGGATTTCCTTCACTCGACCCCATCAAGGCCCCGTTTCCCGGTGTTACCAGCGTCGACGCCCGGCTCCACTCGCCGGTATTCGACGAATGGAACTTGAATATTCAGCGCGAACTTCCAGGGAAAATCCTGCTGGAAACAGCGTATGTTGGCTCCAAAGGAACGCACCTGCAAGTCCTCGTGGACCGCAATCAAATAATCCCAACGCCCAGTGCAAATGTCGAACAAATCCAACGGCCCTATCCGGAGTTTGGGTCCTTCACCTCCATTGAGAATCACGGAAACTCAACCTACCACTCCGTGCAGTTGAAAGCGGAAAAACATTTGAGCAACGGCCTCTTCTTTTTGAGCGCCTTCACTTATGGGAAGTCCATAAACGACCAGCCGGAGATTTGCTGCAACTCTCCCTGGCCACAGAATAGTTACAACTTGAAATCAGAAAAAGGACTTTCGGATTTTGACAATCGACGGCATTGGGTGACCAGCTTGGACTACGAACTTCCCGTAGGACACGGGAAGCGGTTTATGCATGACAGCCGGGCGCTGGACCTGGCATTCGGTGGTTGGCATGTGGGTGCGATCGTTTCCCTTCGCTCTGGGTTTCCGTTCACACCGCAGATTGATTTTGACCCCTCCAACACGTTTTCCCAAGGCCTGCAGCGGGCCGATCGCCTCGGCAACGGTAATTTGCCGCCGAGTAAGCGCACTCCAGACCTTTGGTTTGACACCAGCCAATTCCCGTCTCCTACCGGCCTCAACTTTGGCAATGCCGGCAAAAATATTCTGGACGGGCCGGGAGCGAAGACGGCTGATCTATCCTTGCGCAAGGCGTTTACGTTTAGAGAGCGCTTCCACGTCGATTTTCGTACGGAATTTTTCAACGCATTCAACCATCCGGTGTTTTCACAGCCGGATGCCTTTATTACTGATGGACCCGGCGCAGTCGGGGTGATTACCTCGACGGTCATCAGTCAACGCACACTGCAATTCGGGCTAAAGTTCTCTTTCTAGCAAGAAGAGTGCGCGGATCTGCGTGCCGTTTTGCGGAATAGCTGTAGCCTGCCCCGAAAGCAAAAAAAGTCACAAGGAATGCCAGCGGAATCGAGATTTATGCCATGGGCATCACGGAAGTCAAATCGCGATTCGAATGAGGAGGGTCAGATGGGCCGGACCGTTTCGGCAAGCTCGCGGTTACCTCCGGCTTTTCTGAAGAGAAATAGAAAGCGCATTGTTTAGCGAAAGAGATTGATGACCGTCGCAAGCACGGCAACTCCACAAGCAGTTCCCCGATTGCGCCGCGCCCTTGGTTTATGGGACCTGGTTCTTTACGGTATCGTGGTGATCCAACCCACGGCGCCCATGCCGGTATTTGGCGTGGTGAGCGAACGCGCTCACGGACATGTAGTTACCGCAGTGCTCATCGCCATGGTGGCGATGCTGTTTACGGCGGTCAGTTACGGTCGAATGGCGCGGGCCTATCCCAGCGCGGGCTCGGCATTCACTTACGTGGGTCGCGAGATTCATCCGGCGCTTGGATTTGTTACCGGATGGGGCATGGTGATGGATTACCTGCTCAATCCTTTGATCTGCACCATTCTGTGCGCTCAATTGGCTCGCAACTTTGCGCCCGGACTCCCGTATGTGGTGGCGGCCATTTTTTTTGCCGCGTTGTTTACGTGTTTAAACTTATTTGGCATCCAGACCACGGCACGCATCAATACGGGGTTGGCCATGGCCATGGGCATGGTGATTGCCGTTTTCTTCGTGGTAGCCGCCCGCTACGTCTTCGGACACCCGCATGGCTCCAACGGATTTTTTCTCACGCCTTTTTACGATGCAAACAGTTTCCAAATGAAATCGCTTTTGGGTGGGACTTCACTTGCCGTCCTGACCTACATCGGATTCGATGGTATCTCGACTCTTTCCGAAGAAGCAAAAAATCCGCGGCGCGACATTTTGCTGGCCACTGTTCTAGTTTGTCTGGTCACCGGCTTGCTGGCCGGGCTGGAGGTCTACGCAGCACAATTGGTTTGGCCCGCGGCCAGGCCTTTTCCAGATGTGGTGACTGCATTTGTTCATGTCACCGGGCTGGCGGGCGGCCCTTGGCTAATGCAATTGGTCAACGGCACTTTGCTGGTGGCAACCGTCGGCTCGGGAATGGGTTCGCAAATTGGTGCGGCGCGTCTGCTGTACGCCATGGGGCGGGGAAACGCCATTCCCAACAAATTCTTCGGCGCCATTGATGCCAAGTGGCACATCCCCCGAAATAACGTTATTTTTTCCGGGGTATTGGCTCTGCTTGGCGCGCTCACCATAAACTTCGAGCGCGGCGTGGATCTTCTGAATTTCGGCGCATTGATTGCCTTCATGGGGGTGAATGCGTCCTCGCTGGTTCACTACTACATCCGTTCGCAAACAAGGCGTTTGAGCGATCTGCTTCCTCCCGTGGTGGGGTTCCTCGTTTGCCTTCTCTTGTGGTGGAATCTCAACCCACGCGCCAAGATGCTTGGCACAGCCTGGATGCTGCTCGGCTTAGCCTATGGTGCGATGCGGACTCGCGGATTTCGTGGTGAGCTTGTTAGCTTTGATATTCCTACAGCCATCGAGCAATAAGTAGGGATAATCTTGTCCGGCGGAGAAGTTGCTGAGATCAATACTTGGAGTCAGAAATGAAAAAAGTCCTCTTTTGTCTGATAGCCGCTTGCTGCATGGCTAGCGTGGCGCTCTTGCCGCTCCGGTTCTCTTTCGCATCGCTATCCACTGCCCTTGATGCTTCAGCCCAAGAAGTGCCTGTGGTGAACAATTTTGCAGCCTTGGATCCCATTGATACTCACACCCACGTTTTCAAGAATGATCCGGCCTTCTCCTCCATGATGAATCGGCTGCACTTGCATATTCTGGACATCTGCGTGGCCGATAGCCATAACGTGTTTCGCGCCTTGCAGCCGGAGATTTCTAGTGGCATGGCCTTCGTCAAAGAGAACAGCGGACACGCTACTCTATGTACCACCTTTGACCCGAGCAACTTCGCAGCACCCGATTTCGCCGCTCGCACGATTCGGCAGTTGGACGAAAATTTCGCGGCTGGAGCGGTGGCCGTAAAAATCTGGAAAAACATTGGCATGGAATTGAAAACTCCCGAGGGAAAATACATCATGCCGGACGACCCTGTTTTTGATCCCATTTATCAGGACATTGCCACGCACAACAAAACTTTGATCGCTCACGTCGCGGAGCCGACAATTTGCTGGCTGCCTCTTGATTCTCGCGATCCTTCCTCCGGCTACTATAAGAAGCATCCCGAATGGTATATGTACGGGCATCCCGACCGCCCTTCCAAACAGACCATCCTGGCGGCGCGAGATCATCTACTGGAAAAGCATCCCACGCTGCGCGTTGTCGGTGCGCATCTGGGAAGCATGGAACTAGATGTCGACGAGATCGCCCAGCACTTTGACCGCTACCCAAATTTTGCCGTGGATACCGCTGCGCGGATGCGATACCTAATGCTCCAGCCGCGGGAGAAAGTGCGGAATTTCCTAATCAAATATGCGGACCGCGTGCTCTACGCTACCGACCTGGAGTTCCAGGGCCACGATTCCTTCGCATCCGCGCGTCAGGAGTGGGAAGACACGTATGCACGAGACTGGAAATTCCTTGCGACCAATGAAACGCTGGAATATAGGGGGCGCAAAACTCAAGGCTTGGCGCTGCCGCCGGCAGTCCTTCAAAAGCTTTTTCATGACAACGCGGTGAAATGGATTCCGGGAATTGTGATGTCAGCAAAGAATTGATTCAAAAACAGCCGGGACATAGTCGAACGCTGAATTTATTGAGGTTGAGTTTTCAAGGCTAGCTGGAAACTTTGGGTAAGGAGAGCGTCGTGAGCGACTTTGGGAAAAGAATCCGAATGAATCGAATCCTGCGCGGACCAGGGCGGGGCGCCTTGGTTGTCGCTTTTGACCACGCGCTGGTGATAGGACCCATACCGGGCACGGAGAATCCCGGCGGACAGATCCGGCAATTTGTGGATGCCAAGGTCGACGCCGTTTTGCTCAATCTGGGTCTGTTGCGTACTTGCTGCGACTCCTTCACACCGGGTAGTTCCGTAGGATTGGTCGCGCGCATCGACTGGACCACGGTTTGGAAAAATCTCACCGAAGCCACGGACGGTAAGTCCCTCAGTTGCATGCTAGCGAGTCCGGAAGATGCTCTGCGCCATGGCGCGGATGCCGTTCTAACTTACATGATTGTGGGAACCGGGGACGCCGAGTTTGAAACCAAAGAGGTCGCCCGCAACGCCCAGGTGGCGCGTGAATGCGAGCGCGCTGGCATTCCTCTCATTGTGGAGTCGCTGGCGAGGGGCAAAGGCGTCACGAACTATGCGGATCCCAAATGGTTGAAACTTCACACACGCATGGCAGTAGAGCTAGGGGCGGACATGATTAAGACCGACTATTCGGGAGAGGTCAGATCCATGCGCTCGGTCATTCAGGAGTGCCCCATTCCACTGCTTGTTCTGGGCGGCAGCCGCTCTGCTTCCGAGGGTGAAGCGTTGGATGTCGTGCGCGGCGCCATGGAGGCAGCTGCCGCGGGCGTATTCTTCGGGCGAAATGTTTTTCAGTCGGAAGACATAGGATCATTTCTCCGGCGTGCTCGGACGGTCCTCGATGGCACGGAGGTCTTGCAAAAGAGTAGATAATGGCGCGCCCGGGAAAAGCACGGAAACAATCTGTTTATCGCTGTGCCGATGTACTTGACGGCCGGCCGGGCTTCCGCATTGCGGGCCTGTGGGGACATGTTTCAGTTCTTGAAGGCGGCGGCCATATCTGTGAGCTGGCCTCGAGGAAACACGCAGGGATTAATCCGCTTTGGAAACCGCAATGGAAGACCATCGATCCTTACCAGTACGCGCCCGCGAAACATGCGAGGGTCTATGGTGCTCCGCCAGACGGAAGGCTGCTGGCCGGAATCGCGGGACATAGCCTCAGCTTCGATTATTTCGGTCCGCCATCTCCGGAAGAAATTGCCGCGGGACATAGCACGCACGGAGAAGCGCCGGCGTTGAAATGGAATACCTTGGAGATGTCTCAGAAACCCCTACCGGCGTTAGCGTACGGTTTGCAGTTGCCGAAAGCGCAAATCCGTTTCAGTCGAAAGATCTCTGTGGAACGCGAACACGCTGTCGTCTATTGCGAAGAAACCGCGCTGAACCTGAGTACCTTCGACCGCCCTATTTCCTGGAACGAGCACGTCACGTTTGGCCCGCCTTTCCTGGAGTGCGGTACGACGATTTTTGATATGCCGGCCACTCGCGGAAAGACTTGCCCTGCGAGTTACAGTGCGAAAACGCTGATCCAGCCGGATGCTGAATTCGATTGGCCACTGGCGCCTGCAAAAAACGGTGGGCATGTCAACTTACGCACCACGCCAGAAGAGCGATTCGGCCACTACACGGCGCAGCTTTTGAATCCGAAACTCGAGATTGCCTATGTAGCCGCTAGCAACCCGCGTCTGGGGTTACTGGTGCTGTATGTTTTTCGCCGCAAGGATTTTCCCTGGGTAGGGAACTGGGAAGAGCGATTCTATCGAACTTCAGCTCCATGGCGGGGCCGCACTTTTTGCCGCGGTATGGAGTTCAGCACCACGCCATTTGCGATTCCACGCCGGGAGACGGTGACGCAGGGAAGTTTGTTTGGGGAACCAACGTATGTCTGGCTTGCGGCCAAAGCGGAGACAAAAATGCGGTTCATGGCCGTGCTGTTTGACGTGCCCAAGGATTTCAAGGGAGTTGCGAGTGTTGCCGTCGAAGGCGGGGCCGTGCGCGTCAGGGAAACACAGACCGGCCGTGAATTCAAAGTGCCGGTGAAGCGATTCGTGTGATGCGCTTTCTGTGCCCGGAACGTCGCGAGAAATCGCGTGCGGTCACGTATTCATAGTGGGAGCTGAACGAATGCACCGCGATGTTAGGAATCAGCACAGCGCTTCAAATGCCGCAAAATGGCCGGCGCTGACGCTTTTGATGTTCGTAGCTTTTTTGCTGGCTGCCGGGGGCTGCCAGAAAGACAAGCTGCAAATCGCGGCGAAACCTCTTGCGTCAATAATCTCCGTCACCATCCGTCCGCCTGACAGCATCCTGATCAGCACTCCCGAAGCAGAGTTCGAAATTTTGCGGTCCGGTTATCTGCGAAGCTACCTTAAGCGAGGCGATCAGCGCCTTACTTTGGATGAACCGGAGGAGCAGCCCGCAAGCCTCGAGGCTGTGGAAATTGACGGCAAAGAAGTCCGGGATTTTGTTCTCGATTTGGAGCACGCAAGGATTGCAGATACCAGTCACCTCCTGGGCGCGGCCGGAAAGCGAATCGAACTCTCGGGCACGAGCATGACCCACCCCGAAATCGAGAAAAC